>NZ_JBILQX010000175.1:0-7628 GCF_044372965.1 Elstera sp.
TCTGCCGCAGGCGGTGGCTTCAGGCGTGCGCCGCGCGATTTATGAACCAGGGCTTGAACCATTGGGGCGGCAGCGTCAGGCAGGATAAGAAGCAGAGCGGTTCTGTCGTAATCGCTTAACGCACCGCGCGCACTCAGCGTGCCGGTTTCAAGGTTGACTCTCACCCGCCCGCTTGTCGCAAGCTCGATCCTTTCCTTATGCTCAGGGGTATTCGCCTCGGGCGGAATCGGCTCCTCCACAGCGTAACCTTCAGCTAAACCCGGCAAGGGTTCCTCGGTCGCCCGCACAAGACTTTGCGCTTCCACCCGTTCAAAGCCATTGGCAACCAGACCGTCGCGCAGAGTTGTTGCCGCCGTTTGAAAGCTGTTCGTGGTGGCGAAGGCATAGGCGCGGTTTAGCTCTTCCCGCTTCTTCCGGCGCGCGTAGGGCATCCGGAGAACCCGGCCCAAAATCTGTTCTACGGCGCGGGGCGATTTCTGTTCTGCGACCGAGCAGAGAACATAGGCGAAGGAGCAATCCCAACCCTCCCGCAAGGCTTGCTGGGTAATGATGAACCGCAGGCGGCAGTCTCTCTCGAAGAGATTTACCCCATCGATCTCGCGGGCGTCACCCGTTGCCAGGGCAATATGATCCACCGGAACCCGGAAATCTTCCACCAGCAGCTTCTTAACCTCTTCGGCGTGAAGCGTCGGCTTGTCCTTCGATTTTGCTTCCGCCTGAATCAGCATGACAGGGCGCACAAATTCCCCGGTTTCAGCCTCTTCTGCACCCGCCAGTGTCACTAAGTCATCCAGCCACGCGATTGCATCGCCAATCGTCTCGCGCGGGTCCGGGCGACCGCGCAGAATGATCGGCAGCTTAATCATGTCCGCCGCCTTCAATTCAGCGGCAGAGACATGATGCAGGATGTTCGAAGCATAAACCCCCTTTTCGGGGTTATGCTCCTCTGGCGTTACCGGCGTCGCGGTAAACTCGACAATCAGCGATGGATTGAGCCGCGCCAGCGTATCGAACGACAGGCTGGTGCGGGCATTATGCGCCTCATCGACAATTACCATCGGGCGGCGTATCCGCAGCACATTCGCCAAGGACGGCACCGGCTCCCCCGAGGGGCCAAGTTCCAGCTTACTCCGCACGGCTTCGGCAAGACCGGAGAAATGATCCATCAATTCGCCGTTCGGGTCATAGACCTTCCGGCCCTCGGTTTCTTCCACCCGGAACGCCTGAATGGTCGCCACGATCACCACCGCGCCGCCATCGTAATCGGCCCGCTTGGCGTACAGGGCTTCGGCGGCGCTCATGATCCGCACATTCTCCCCAAAACGCTCTGCCAGGGCGCGGCGGTTTGAATGGGCGCGGTCTTGCAGCGATTTAAGCGTCTGGTCCCGAATGGTCTGCGACGGCACCAACCACAGAATCAGCGGCGTATCGGTTCGCAGAAAACTATCCGCCGCCACCGCGACCGAATGGGCTGCCAAGATGGTTTTACCGCCCCCGGTTGGCACACGCAGGCAAACATAGGGAAGACCGGGCAGCGCGGGCGGACGCACGAAGGGCCGCCGCGTGACGGCATAGAAGGCCGTATCGGCGTCATCCAATTCAACGGTTTTGGCAAGAAAAACGCGCAATGCGTCCAAACAGGCCCGCTGATAGGGCTTTAGGGCGAACACGGGCAAGCTCATTAACGATCATCCTTAGGCTTTTGCGCCGTCTTGGCCCTACTCAACTGCTTTCGAGTCGCGCGCTCAAAGTCATTTTCATAGGCGCGGTCTTGGATGACCCGAAATTTAGCGTATTCCGCTTCCGCAAGCGCCTTGGCAACCTCGTGGGAAACAGTGCCCGCATTGGTTAGAACGTCATATTCATTGAAGGTGAGGAAAGCATCCAGTTTTTCCACCCAATCCTTCATGTTCATAGGGATGCGCCGCGCCGCCTGATTTTCGGCATAGTCGAGATACATCGATACGATCCGCTCTAACGCCTTGATGGTTTCCGCATCCAGGTAGTTTTTGGCAACGCTGACATCGGCCTTCAGGATTTTCCCATCCGGCGCATTCTTCCAGGTTTTCAGCCCCATGCTTGGCTTTGACGAATCGGCACCATCGGCCACAATTTGCGCCGCCGTTTTGCCGGAAACGGCCCAATGCAGCTTGTTTTGCACGGTCTTGAAGAAGGTTTTGGTAACATCCGAGTCCTTGTCGTAATCGATGCTACACTGCTGATATATATCGGTAATTTTAAGATAGAACCGCCGCTCACTGGCGCGGATTTCCCGGATACGCTCAAGCAGTTCATCAAAATAATCTTTACCGAAGGATGCGCCTTGTTTCAGGCGTTCATCGTTCATGGCAAAGCCTTTGACGATATACTCGCGCAGTACGGCGGTGGCCCAGATGCGAAACTGCGTCGCTTGCCGGGAGTTTACCCGATAGCCCACGGCGATAATCGCGTCCAGGTTGTAATATTCCACCTCGCGGGAAACCTCGCGGGTGCCTTCGGTTTGAACTGTTCGAAATTTTCTAATGGTTCGATCCGCGACCAACTCGCCCGACCCAAAAATTTCTTTCAGGTGATGGTTGATGGTGGGAACGGTGACATCGAACAGTTCGGCCATGCGTCTTTGCGTGAGCCAAAAACTCTCCTCCTCAAACAGCACTTCCAGCCGGGTTACGCCGTCAGGACCAGCATAAAAGAGAATTTCCCCTTCGCGTGGGGCCGTACCGCTCATCGTTATAGCCCCTCAATCTGGTAGGGCACCTGCTTGAAGGTGACACCGAGGGCATTCAGCCGGTCATCGGGCAGGCTGCACCCTTCGGCATAGACGATCCGCGCGCCGGTAAACCCCTCCTCCGGCAGCGGTAGGGTCTCCAGAACCGCCGCCGTCAACACATTCCCCGCCGCCGCATTCGGCACCCCCACACTGTCCGCCGCATGAAGCAAATAAATCGCCCGCCCCTGGAAGGTGCCAATCAAGGGCGTTGACCCATCGGCCCGGCGCGGAATTGGGGAGCCCGTTTCGCAGAAAAAGACATGGGCGGCTAAATCGGGGTAGGTAACGGAGGGGCTGACATTGCCGTAGGCATCGAAGAGCGGTTCGCCGAGGGTGCAGTAGCGGAAGCCACCGCCTCCTTCCCATACAACGCTTTCCGAAACGCCGCCCTGCTCTCCGTCGATAACCTGCTTCAAGCGCGGGACGCAGTGGGTAACAGCGTGTTCACCCATTTCTACAGAAATATGCGTCCGCCCCATCTTGTGAGCAACAGCCCCAGTCGTGCCGGAACCTGCAAAGGAATCCATCACTATGTCACCGGGACTGGTCGCTATGGACAAGATGCGCTGCAACAACTCTTCCGGCTTCACGGTATCAAAGGGTTGTACCGTAGGGAGCAATTCGGTTTGATGGGCTTTCGCCTGACGAGAAGTCTTAACGTCCGATAAGATCGTAAAATGGGGGCGTTTTGGAGTATCTGGAGCAAACTCCCTCGTATAGGGCACCCAGACTAATTGGTCGCCTTTAGTCCGCTGCTTCCAAATCAGAAGACCTTTTTTCTCAGCGCCACGGACTCCCTTTTCACCAAGCGCCCAGCACGCTTCTCGACCATCATCATGGACCGGATAAACCGTTGAACCGTCGGGTGCCGAGAGGGGAAAGAACATACTCTGACGGTCCGTTCTAAGGCTGTTTTTTCCATTCTTTTTTAGAAGCCTATCACGGTACAATCGCCCATCTTCGTCACGATTCGTATACCCATCTAAAATTGATTCAGCATCGTGCTGACTAAAATCCGCTTCCCCCTTTTCCTTCTCATAGCATAAAATAAACTCATGATCCGGAGTAATTGGAACCTTATTATCATTTGGGCTATCAACTTTTTTCCAAATGAACGTTGTTTTAAAATTTCTTCTACCAAAAATCTCATCACAGATTGTTTTTAAGCTAAAAACCTCATTATCATCTATAGAAACCCATAAAGAACCATCGTCGCTCAAAAACTCTTTTAACAATCTGAGACGTGGATACATCATGCACAGCCACTTATCATGACGAGATAAATCTTCCGCCTCTTTCCCGACTACTTTCCCCAACCACGCCCGAATTTCCGGGGAGTTGACATTGTCATTATAAATCCACCCCTCGTTCCCTGTATTATAAGGCGGATCGATATAGATGCATTTCACCTTGCCCGCGTAATAGGGCAGCAGGGCTTTGAGGGCTTCCAGATTGTCGCCCTGCACTAGGAGGTTCCCGGCGTCCGGGTCGCCTGCACTTTTGCTTTTATCGCAGTGGATAAGGCGGTACGGCACGTCGCGGTGATGGTTGATAACGGCGCGCTTCCCAATCCAATCCAGCGTCGGCATTCTTAAATCCTTACCCTATCACTCGTCTCCGGCGCGCATACGTCCGGCAGCGGGAGGGTAAGCATAGGCGCGTTCGGGAAGGAAAGGGAAAATGTGAGCGCACGCCCCAAAACCCCCCCTTAGAAACCCCACAGGCATCCGATTTTAACGTGTTTTGACGGTCTGTCACGGAAAAGCCGAAACGGCGGTGGCGTGCGGGAGGAAAACAAAGCAATCCCCTCCAAGATATAGATAGTAGTAGCGGCAGCGTTACCAGTTGGCGGGATTCAAGAACCGCAGAAAATCTATGTCCGGCCTATAATTCGCGATATTTTGCACGGCACTTAGTAACGCAAACGCTACCAGATCAGTAACGCCAGCGATACCAGCGAACGTGAATTTCAAACCCCCGAAACCGCCTGCGTTTCCGCCTTCTCTGAGGGCGGCGCGGGACGGCGTTTCCAAAGATCGGAAGCCGCAACCGACACTCCAGTTTCCCTATCGCGCGTGTGCAGGAAGGTTAGTTCATACCGGGCAATCTGCCGCATATAGCCTTCATCGGTGCGGCGGATCAGCCCGGCTTCGATCAACTCTAACAGCGCGGGGCGGATCGAATTACGCCGAATGCCCAAGCCTTCTAACTGGTTATAGGGGGCAGCAAGCCGCCCATTCTCGGTGCCCGCGTGGCTCATGTGCTCTTCCAGAAGAAACATGAAAATGCGATAGGCATTAACGGACAGTCGCCGCGCGAGGATATGCTGAACAACCCCGCGCGGAACCTGAACGAACGGCCCTTCCATCTTTTCATGTTTCCGCGCCGCCGCTGTGCGCTGGTTAGATGAACGCCCCCGAGCATCGGGTTTTCGATGTTGCGGTGTCATGCCGCAAGCGCACGCACCGCCACCAGGGAGGCGACAAGCGCCTTAATGTCGTCGCTGGATTTACCGGCAATCCGCGCGGCATTCAGCGCCCGAACCTCTTCCGCGCACCACCCTACGGCGCGGGCCGTGATCTTAATGGGAGGCGGGAAAAGCCCCGCCGGGATTGCGGCATAAATTGAAGAGCGGGACTGCCCCGTAAACGCGATAACCGCCGACAAGCGCCAAATTTCCGAAGCCATGCTTCAACCCTCTTCGGACGTTGCGATACGCCAAAGGTAAGCCTGGGACGGAGGGCAAGAATAGCGGGGGAGGTTTAGAAAACCTCGGCTCGGTGGGTCTCGAACTTGGGGAGGGGTACAGAAAGAACCTAGGTAATGGTTTATATGTGGGTTAAGGAAAAATGACGCAATATCATAAACTTCAATCCTCTGAGGTTCCCCCTGGGGTCGGCGGCGCACCGCCCTTAGTGTTCCAATTGGCGACGATAGCGATACTCTCAATACTCTTTCGGACGGGCATCCCTTCAGAATCCGTTAGTCCAAAATGGGCGGCATTTTCGCGGAGCCATCGCATAAGAGTTTGCTTGGGCGAGGTTCCTGGAACCTCGACCACGTTCACCCAAGCAGTCACCGCAGCCGCAAGTTTAGCCGCATACCTCGGATGATCGGGATTCAGATAGTCGGGGGCATCAATCGCATCGGGGAAAAAGAAACTTGGCCTTGCTCCCCGCTTTGCAAACCAACTCTTCAACGAAGAAACAGAAAGATAAATTGTGTCATACTCATTTTCAACTACACCATAAAAACCCGTTTCTGGGTAACTCTCCGCCCTAAACTCTATCTCTTTCCGGGCAACCGCCCTCGAAAGCGCATTCTCAATGATTCTGATACATTCGCTGTACTTTTCCCCTGACGAATCGACGAACTCTTCCACGACAAGCCGAGCCGCCTCCTCAACTGTCAACTCATCGTGCAGCCGCCAAAGATCGTTTGCTGTCATCGCCATCTATCGCGCCCCATTGCCCGCAAGCACAAATTGCGCCCATTCCCGCATCAACGCCGTGCGCTTGTCAAAGTGATCCGTCCGCAGATAGGCGGCAACGGTCTTGTCGCGGATTGCATGAGCGAGCGCCGCTTCCACAACGTCCGGGGGCGTTGCTGTGGTCTCAGCCGCCCAATCGCGGAAGCTGGAGCGGAAACCGTGCGTAGTAATATGCTGGTCATTCTCCATGCGCCGGAACGTCATCGTGAAGACGGTATCGGATAGCGCCGCCCGCGTGCTGGGGAAGATCAAATCGCAGTCCGGGCGCTTCAACGCCTGCGCTTGCCGCAAGACCGCCACCGCCTGCGGCGAGAGGGGAACGCGGTGCAGCCGCCCGGCCTTCATCCGTTCGGGCGGCAGGGTCCAAACCGGCGTCGCGCCGTCCAAGTCTGAAATCTCGCTCCACAACGCCCCGCGCACTTCGCCCGACCGCGCCGCCGTGAGAATGAGAAATTCCAGAGCCAGCTTTACCGCCGCCCCAGCCGCACAGGCGCGGATTTTATGCAGGAAGGCAGGAAGCTCGGCATAGGGCAAAGCGGCGAAATGGGTTTTTTCCTCGGTCTGGCGCGGCAGGCCCTTCGCCACCGCCGCCACCGGGTTCGGGTCCGTCCGCCAGCCTTTCGACAGGGCGAAATCAAGCGTCATCGAAATGCGTTGCCGCACCCGCCGCGCCGTTTCCGGTGTCTTCGTCCAAATCGGCGCAAGGGTTTCTCGAACCTCCCCCGGCCCGACCTCCGAAACCTTCTTCGCCCCCAGCAGCGGGAAGACGTGGGTTTCCAGCGTGGCAATCCATTGGGCGGCGTGCTTCTCGTTCTTCCAAGTGCCCTTACGCTCGTCAAACAGCAGGCGCGCGGCTTTCTCGAAGCTGGGAAGCGCCCGTTCAGCCTTGCGTTCAGCCAGGGGATTTTCGCCCATTTCGATCCGTTGTCGCAGGGCGTGGGCTTTGTCGCGCGCCGCCGATAGCGTGATTTCTGGGTAAGAGCCTAAACCTAGATCGCTCCGGCGCTTGTCAATGGTTGTTCGCAGCAGCCACCGCCCCTGTGCCCTGCCCCCTTCCGGGCGCACGGTGATCTTCAGCATCAGCCCGCCCCCATCGTAATAGGTGCCCGGCGCGGCGGATCGCAGACCGCTATCCTTCAATTTGGACGTGACGTGATGGGCCATTTCTTATTCCCGAACCAATAGCCACCCCACACTTTACCCCACATTTTTTTCTGGATGGGGCTGGAGCCTCTTGGACAGTATCGGAAAATATGATAGCAATATCAATAGGATATAATTTTCCGAGGGTGTCCGAGAAAGTCCCGAAAACCCTTAGTTCAACGGACTCCCCATCCGCCAAATTTTCTCGTAAGCGATTGAATTTGT
>NZ_JBILQX010000176.1:0-7543 GCF_044372965.1 Elstera sp.
CAGCCTGTCTTTCTACAGTCCCTACCCTTTCTGGAAATCATCGGTTTTGCGGCCTGCGCGTTCCGGGAAAGGGTAGGGACTGTAGAAAGACAGGCTGACACCCTTATCTTGTAAGCGCCCGGACATATCGAGCATGAAGGTTGCCGGGATCGGCACGCCCTTGGGGTCGTTCGCGTGCAGATGCGTCAGCTTCAAATCCTGCGTGCCGCGAATCTTGGGAACGATGGCGGTATTGTAGTAATCGCGCACCGATTTAAATTGGGCGATGGTTTGCAGGGCGTTTTCGGTGGCGGTCGCCTGCGTGTCGGCGTCGATCTGCCGGGGGACGATCAACCCAATCGCCGCGATCATGGCGATCAAGGCCAGCGGCACGGGCAGCGCGATTTTCCAGACGAGACTCTGACGCCAAGCGCTCATGACCTATTCCCCTTTTTGGCCGAGGGCGACCCGCCCCTCCGCTTCCATAGTCGCAATGCAGAAGAATAGATGCAGATTTTTACCAATTTTAACGCAGATATGCGCCTTGCCCCCATTGTCACAGGGGGCGACGGACGTGCCGCTTAACGCTAGGCGAGCCTAGCGCGCAACCTTTCTTCCTGTTCCTGCGTCTCCGGCGTCATCAGCGCTTCGAAATCGGCGGCCTCATAGAGGGGGCGAATTTCGATTTCGCTCGGCCCCGGCATTGGGTTTGGGCAGCGTTTTACCCAGTCCACCGCCTCGGCCATATCTTTCACCTCCCACAGCCAATACCCGGCCACAAGTTCGCGGGTGTGGGCGAAAGGGCCGTCGATCACGGTACGGTTCGCCCCATCGAAGGCGATCCGCTTACCCTGGCGCGACGGCTTCAACCCCTCGCCCGCCTGCATGATTCCCGCATTGACCAGTTCTTCGTTGAACTTGCCCATCGCTTCGAAGAGTTCGGGCGTTCCGAGGGTAAGCTCGGCTTCGCTGTCTTCGGTTGCTTTCACCAAGACCATCACGCGCATCGCCCGTCTCCTGCGATTGGTTAAACCCCGGCGTCTACCCCATCGAGTACGACGCCCAACTCGGCTTCGAAGGCGGCCACGGCGCCGGTAAGATGGTTCGCCAAGCGCTCAAAGGCGGCAAGATCGGCCTGCGGAATCCCGGCGAGCAACCGTTGTTCGGCGGAAAGCGCGAGCGGGACGATTTGATCGTACACCGACCGGCCCGCCTCGGTCATCTCCAGCGTCAGGCGGCGGCGATCCTGCGGGTCGACCCTGCGGGCGAGGCGTTCGGCTTCCAGCAGGCGGGCGATGGCGCGCGACACGCGCACCTTATCCATCGCCGTCCGGGCAGCAACTTCGGTTGCCGTCATCTCGCCATAGCGGCCCAGCACGGCCAAAATCCGCCATTCCGGAATGGTAAGATTGAACTGATCCGAATAGAGCTTGCCGATCAGGGCGCTCACGCGGTTGCTGAGCACGCTCAATCGGTAGGGCATGAACCGCTCCAAATTCAGCGGTGTGTCCTTAGGGGCCTGCGTCATCTCCTCACCCATCCTACTTGCGATTTGTTTCTTATGAAACTAATATCGGTTTGAGCTATTGTTTCCCAGATGGGACCGCAACGCAATCTGCCGCAGACGGCAATTTAATAACTCTGAGAGGGGCCTGGACGTGAGCGAAATTACCGATATCAACCCGATGGGGACCGATGGTTTCGAGTTCGTTGAATATACGGCGGCGGACCCGGCGCAACTGGAGGCGCTGTTCACCCGCCTCGGCTTCAAAGCGGTGGCAAAACATCGCTCCAAAAACGTGCTGCTGTTCAAACAGGGCGACGTGAATTTCATTCTGAACGCCGAGCCGTCAAGCTTCGCCCAATCCTTCGCCCGCGTTCATGGCCCTTCGGCCTGCGCGATGGCCTTCCGCGTGAAGGATGCGGCCTATGCCGTGCGCCGCGCCGAAAGCTTAGGGGCGAAGGTCTTCACCGGTGCGGTGGGGCCGATGGAACTCAATATCCCCGCCATTCAGGGCATCGGCGGTAGTTTGATTTATCTGGTGGACCGCTACGGCCCCAGCACGATTTACGATGTGGATTTCGTGCCGCTGCCGGGCGCGGAGCCGGTGCCTTTCGGCGTGGGGCTGGCGCAGATCGATCATCTCACCCATAACGTCCATCGCGGGCGGATGAACGAATGGTCGACCTTCTACGAGCGCTTGTTCAACTTCCGTGAAATTCGCTATTTCGATATCGAAGGTAAGGTAACGGGGCTGGTGTCGAAAGCCATGACCAGCCCGTGCGGCAAAATCCGCATTCCCATCAACGAAAGCTCGGACGATAAGAGCCAGATCGAAGAATATTTGCGCGCCTATAATGGCGAAGGCATTCAGCATATCGCGCTGTCGACCGAGAATATCTATGAAACCGTCGAAGCGCTTCAGCAGAAGCTGGTAAAGTTCATGGATACGCCGGAGAGCTATTACGAACTCATCGGCAACCGGCTGCCCTATCACGGCGAAGATACCGAACGCCTGCGGAAAGACCGGATTCTGATCGACGGCGCGCCGACCGAAGACGGCGGCATTCTGCTGCAAATCTTCACCGATACGGTGATTGGTCCGATCTTTTTCGAGATCATTCAGCGCAAGGGCGATGAAGGCTTCGGCGAGGGCAATTTCCGCGCCCTGTTCGAATCCATCGAACTCGACCAAATCCGTCGGGGCGTGATCTAAATGAAGACGGCCTTCGATTTCCCCCATATCGAGGGGGAAGCCTCGCGGCAGGCGCACTGCGACCTGCCCCCCGGCACCTACGAGCGGGAATTGGGCCGGGATGGGTTCTTCGGCCCGGCCACCCATATGTACCACGCCAACCCGCCGACCGGCTGGACCGACTGGGAAGGGCCGTTGCGCCCGCGCGCCTTCGATCTCTCCCGGCTAACCGCGACCGAGCCGTGCCCGTTCGACGCGCCGGAGGTGCTGTTCAACAGTCACGCCCGCCTGCGCTTTTGGCGCGCGCCGGAGCGGATGGACCATCTCGCCCGCAATGGCGACGGCGACGATTTGATCTTCGTCCATACCGGCACGGCGGATTTGTTCTGCGACTATGGGCATCTGGCGATCGAGGCGGGCGACTATATCGTGCTGCCGCGCGGCACGATGTGGCGGTTGGAGAGGGCACAGCATTTCTCGGCGCTCCTCATCGAGGCGACCAATTCTTCCTATAAGCTGCCCGATAAAGGCATGCTCGGCCCACACGCGATTTTCGATCCGGCGATGCTGGACGTGCCGAAAATCGATGAAGTCTTCAAGGCGCAGCAGGGGCCGGGCGACTGGAAAGTGCGCATCAAACGGCGCGGAGTCTTCTCCACCGTCACTTACCCGTTCAACCCGCTGGACGCCAAGGGCTGGAAGGGCAATCTGACGGCGGTGCGGATCAATGTGCGCGATATTCGCCCGCTGATGAGCCATCGCTACCATTTGCCGCCATCGGCCCATACGACTTTTGTGGCGGATCGGTTCGTGGTGTGCACCTTCGCGCCGCGCCTGTTCGAAACCGATCCCGGCGCGCTGAAAGTGCCCTTCTTCCACAACAACGATGATTATGATGAAGTGCTATTCT
This sequence comes from Elstera sp., assembly GCF_044372965.1. Taxonomy (NCBI): domain Bacteria; kingdom Pseudomonadati; phylum Pseudomonadota; class Alphaproteobacteria; order Rhodospirillales; family Rhodospirillaceae; genus Elstera; species Elstera sp. The sequence continues at coordinate 3,586 of NZ_JBILQX010000176.1, forward strand.
ACCACGCGGGCGATTTCTTCAGCCGCGACAATATCCACCCCGGCATGATGAGCTTTCATCCGTGCGGCTTCACCCACGGGCCACACCCGAAGGCGCTCGGCAAAGCCTTTCAGCAGACGAAAGCCGCGACCGATGAATATGCGGTGATGATCGATACGCGCGATGCGCTCGATATTGGGGCAGGGGCGGCGTCGGTGGAATGGGCGGGCTATGTCAATAGCTGGGCCGGAAAAAAAGACTAAGGGGGAAGCTTTATGAAACTCGCAACACTTCGGGCAGGCGGGCGCGACGGGACGCTGATCCTCGTGTCGACCGACCTCACCCGCGCCGTTCCGGCCACCGGCATTGCCGCAACCCTGCAAGCAGTGCTCGACACTTGGGCCGAAGCCGCTCCCAAGCTTCAAGCGCTGTGGGCACAGCTTGAGGCGGGCACGGCGGCGGGCAGCTTTGCTTTCGACGAGACCGCCTGCCATTCGCCCTTACCGCGCGCCTACCAATGGTGCGATGGCAGCGCTTACGTGAATCACGTTGAATTGGTTCGCAAAGCGCGCGGCGCGGCCATGCCGGAAAGCTTCTGGACCGATCCGCTGATGTATCAGGGCGGCTCCGATGCGTTTCTTGCCCCGCGCGCGCCGATTTCGATGGCCAGCGAAGACTATGGCATCGATTTCGAGGGCGAAGTCGCCGTGGTCGTCGATGATGTGCCGATGGGGGCGGACCGGGCGACGGCGGCTAAAGCCATTCGGCTCGTGATGCTGGTGAATGATGTTTCCTTACGCAATCTCATTCCCAATGAACTCGCCAAAGGCTTCGGCTTCTTCCAGTCGAAACCCTCCAGCGCTTTCTCGCCGGTCGCACTGACGCCCGAAGTGCTGGGCGTAGCGTGGGACGGGGGCAAGCTGCACCTGCCGCTGCTGGTCAGCCTCAACGGCCAGCCTTTCGGCAAGGCCGATGCTGGGGTGGATATGACTTTTGATTTCCCCACCCTCATCGCCCATGCCGCAAAAACCCGGCCTTTGAGTGCGGGGGCGATCATCGGCTCCGGTACGGTCTCGAACCGGGATTTGGGCGGCGGGCCGGGGCGTCCGGTTGCTGATGGCGGCTTGGGCTATTCCTGCTTGGCGGAAGTGCGCATGGTCGAAACCCTGCTGCACGGCGGCGCGCGCACGCCCTTCTTACGCTTTGGCGATCGGGTGCGGATCGAGATGAAGGATGCTTCCGGAGCGAGCCTGTTCGGGGCGATTGAGCAGACGGTCGAAACCTACACGGCTTAGGGCTTTTCCGCCCACTCCAACCGCCGTTGCCACGCCGCGCCGCGCCGCTCGGCGATGAGCACGGCGGTTTCGCCGTCTTTAAGGCTAAAGGTGACGCGGCCTTGCGTGAGGGGGCCAAGGTCGGCGGCAACCCCGCTGGCCTCCACACTCAGGTCGGGCAGGCTGAGGGTAAAATTCCCGCCCTGCGCGCCGCCGTTGGCGATGTCGACTGTCCCCTTGCCGCCCGCAAAACCCAGTTGCCCGCCCGCGAAGGCGTTGGAGAGCGCAAGGCCGCGCTCGGCGCTGCGGGCCGGGTCGGTCTCGGAGGCGGGGGCGAGGGCTTGGCTGAGGGCCTTCGGATCGATACCACCGAAATGCCCGGCCCCCAAGGTCGCCTCTAAACGCCCGGTAAGCCGCGCCGGTAGCTCTTTGAGGGTGAGCGGCTTGGCCGTGAGCGTGCCCTTCACGGCCAGGGAGCCTTCGGCGTCGGGCTCGTCGAAGAGGGCGGCGGTAGCCCGGCCCAGGGCGGCATCCTTCAGATCGACCGTCGCGGTCAGCAGCGGTTCGGCCTCGCCGAAGGCGAGCGTTCCGGCGAGCGCCAGCGTGCCTTCGTAGAGCTTCGCGCTCCCCTCGTCGAAGCGCCAGCGCCCGTCGGAAAAGCGCACCCTTCCTGCAACATCGGAGAGGGAATAGGGCGCTTGTTCCAGAAGGCCGATGCGTAAGGCCAAATCAAGATCGAGGGGCAGCAGAAGCGCGTCGGCAAGGCGGCTGGAGGTGAGGGCACTATTCCGCCACAGCGCTGGGCGAAACACGGAAACCCCGATACCGCCGCTGAGCTTCCAGGCTCCATCTTTTGCTGGAATAACTAACGCCCCCCTTGCATCCGCCGCAAGATCAGGCAGGCGCAGGGCGGCGCTGTCGATGGTGATGCGGTCGCGGGTGAGATCGAGCCGGGCGGTGAGTTTCACCGGCCCGTCGCCCTCCACCGCAAGCCCCAAGGTTAGATCCCGCAACACCTGACTCTGCGAGGGGCCGTTAGCGTCGAGATCGAGCAAAGCCGTTCCCGCGAGCGGCGACCAACTGCCGCCCCACTGGGTTTCAAGCCCGCCGATACGGGCGGCCAGCGCAACATCGGCTTTGGCGACGGGGCCGGTAAGCGCGAGGGTAAAGCGGCCCTCAACACCGGGGCGCAGCGGCACGGGGCTGCGCAACAAATCGGCACTGCGGGCAAGATCGGCAATCGATCCGCTGGCTTTCAGGGCGAGGGTCGCCGGGCCGGTCGAAGCGTCGAGCGTGCCGCCGAGGGTGATCGGCTCGGGGCCGGAAAAGCCCGAGACGCGCGCTTCCTCGATGGTCAGAATGCCGCCGACCAGCCGCGCGGTCAGGCCGAGATCGCGTAAGGGATGATCGCGCAGCACGCTTTCGCCCACCGTCAGCGACAGGGTCCCGTCGAGCGTCTTCAGGCCCGCAAACCCCTGGTCCCCCGCCAACAACTCGCCCCAGGGCGTCAGCGGGGTGAGCGCATCCAGCGGCAGCCGGTCGGCGGCAAGCGTGGCGGTGACGTTGGGGCGCTCCCAACCTTCAATGCGCACGGCCCCGGTCAGGCGGCTATTGTCGAAACTGAGATCGAGATGGTCGGCCACAAGGCTGTCGCGGTCGCCCGATAGCGCCAGGGTTCCACTCACGCGCCGCACCCGGTCGCCGCGCGGAAACCAACGCGGATCGAGCCCGGCCCAGACGAGGGCGGGGCGGGGATCATCGCCGCCGAACTCGCCACGCCCAGCAAAGCGCCAGTTTTCATCGGGAAGCACCGCGCCGCTCAGCGCAATATCAGTGCCGCCGGGCAAAACGACGGCAGCTTCTGCGACGGTGACGATGCCATCTTCCCAGGCCGCGCTCACGCGCGCTTGCCGCAGCACGCCGCTGCGCCACTCCACCGCGTCGGCGGCAAGGGTCAGCGTGCCGTGTGGAAGAGTGGAATCGACGCGCGGCACCAGCGGCGGCTGCCAGGGTGTGCGGAGCGCATCCAGATCGAGCCGGGCGGTGCGCAGGCTGGCCTGCCAGGTGAGATGATCGGTCCAGGCGAGGGTAAGGCTTCCCGCCAGCCGTTGTTCGCCGAGCGCGACGCTGAGATCGTGCAGCGAGAGGCCGTTGGGCGTCAGATCGACCGAGGCGTCGAGGGCAAAGCGCCCCTCCGCCGGTTTCGGCACGCCGAACCCCAGCAGGTGGGCAAGTTCGGTGGCGCGCGTGCCCTCGCCCTTGAGCTTGCCGATAAAGCGCGCCCCGCCTTTTTCGGCCAGCATGCCGGTGAGGCGCAAGGTGGGGCCGCCGCCGCGCGGGCCGACTTGCAACGCGAGCGCGCGGCCCAAGGAGGCTTCCATCCGCCACGGCAAGGTGCGGTGGCGGAAGGTGGCGGTGAGGCGCGGCGCATCGCCGGGTTTGCCAAACGTCAGATCGGCGTCGATCCCGGTCAGCCGGTCGCCTGCGTCCATGAGGGGGGAGCCCGCTTCGCCGTCGATAATGCTGACCCGCTCCAGGGTCGCGCGGCCAAAACCCAAGAAATCGGTGCCCGTCGGCAGATCGAGAAATTCGGCGACCGGATGCTCAACCCGTAAAGAAGAGACGCGCACGGTCCCCACCAGCAGCGCGCCTAAATCGAGATCGGCCTGAATGGCGTCGGCGCGCAGGAAAATCGGTGAGCGTTC
>NZ_JBILQX010000213.1:0-5318 GCF_044372965.1 Elstera sp.
CCCGAGCGGCCCCGCTTCCGGCACGCCCCCATCCCGCGCCAACACGTCGGGAACCGAGCGCAGCACAAAGCCTTCGCGCTCGAACTCTTCGGCAATGGCGCGCAGCAAACCATCATCGCCAAAGGCTTTAATTCCGATCCGGGCAATAAAGGCCGCGCCCCTTACGTCCGGCGCGACCGAAAAGAGCGAGGGGCGTTTTACTTTTCCGGCGAAAACAACGTCTTGAACCCCGGCGTTCCGAAGCGATTCGAAGATTGCCCCCGCCGCCCCCATTCGGTGCCGGGCGTGCGGCACCCCGTCCGTAATTTCAGGATCGGCTTGGCCGTCGAGTGCCAGAACGAAGAAGCTCTGCCCGCGCGCCCGGCAGGCGGCGATAATCTCGCGCGGCAAACCACCGCCCCCGGCGACGATCCCAAGGGTTCTGTGCACGGGGTCGGTCATGTCACTCAGCGCGGTTGGCAGATGGCGCGGTTGCTGTCCGTGCGGATGAACTCGACGATATCCATAATCGCCCGGTTATCCTTCATCAACCCGCTGACGTCCTCGATCCGCTCGGCCATCGTGCCTTCGGCGGCAAACAGCAGGCGATAGGCGGCGCGCAGGGCGTGAACCTCGTCGCGCTCGAACCCGCGCCGCTTGAGGCCGATGATATTGAGCCCCGAAAGCCGCGCCCGGTCGCCCATCACCATCCCGTAGGGAATAACATCGCCCTCAACACCCGACATGCCGCCGACCATCGAATGTTTGCCAATGCGTACATATTGGTGAACCGCGCTGAGCCCGCCGATATTCACGTAATCGCCAATCTCCACATGCCCGCCGAGGGTCGCCTGATTGGCCATCACCACATTATTGCCCACCCGGCAATCATGGGCGATATGAACGCCGACCATGAACAGCCCATTGTCGCCCACACGGGTTTCGCCGCTGCCGAAGGGCGTGCCGGGATGCATGGTGACATGTTCGCGGATGGTGCAGTTCACCCCGATAATCAGGCGAACCTCTTCGCCCTTATAGCGCGCGTGCTGGGGCGGCATACCGATCGTAGCGAACGGGTAAAGCGTGCTCCCCGCACCAATCTGCGAGTAGCCGCCGACCACGACGTGGCTCAGCAGCGTCACCCCATCGCCCAGCACCACGTTCGGGCCAATATGGCAAAATGGGCCAATCGTGACATTGGTCCCCAGTTGGGCCCCGTCCTCGATAATGGCGGTGGGGTGCACGGAAAGGGTCATTTTTCGTCCAAAATCATTGCGGCGAAAGTTGCTTCGGCCACCAGCGTGCCATTCACCTTGGCCGCGCCGGAGAATTTCCACACGGTCTTGCGCTGGGCAATCTTGGTGACGTGGATATGCACTTGATCGCCCGGCGTAACCGGTTTGCGGAAGCGGGCTTCATCAATGGTCATGAAATAGACCAGTTTGCCTTCCGCCTCCGGCCCGAGGGTTTGCACCACCAGAACCGCCGCCGTTTGCGCCATCGCTTCGATAATCAGCACCCCCGGCATGACGGGGCGCGACGGGAAATGCCCCATGAAGAACGGCTCGTTGATCGAGACATTCTTAACGCCCGTGCAGGATTCGTTCGGGATGACATCAATCACGCGGTCGATCATCAGCATCGGGTAACGATGCGGGATCATTTGCATAATGCGGGAAACATCAATCACGGGAATGGTTTCCGGCGTGGAGCCGGTTTCGGTTCCTTCCACGGTGATGGTATCGCTCATTCGCCTGTTCCTTTTTTCTGCCCGACCTTCAACAGAAAAGCCGATTGGCGGTGCCACTCGCGGACAGGCACCGCCGGAAACCCTCCAAGGCTGGAGCCAGCCGGAACATCCCGGAACAGCGCCGCCCGCGACGCAATCCGAGTTCCCCGGCCAACACGGATATGGTCGGCAATGCCGACTTGTCCACCCAGCACGACATAATCTTCCAGCACAGTACTGCCGGAGATACCAACTTGCGCCGTAATGATACAGCCCTTACCGATTTGCACATTATGCGCGATATGGACGAGATTATCGATCATCGTCCCTTGCCCGATCACGGTGCGGGTCAAGGTTGCCCGGTCGATACAGGCATTCGCCCCAATTTCCACATCGTCGCCGATTTCGACTAGCCCCAGTTGCGGCACTTTCACCACGCCGGTTTGCGTGGTGACAAAACCAAACCCCGGCTCGCCGATCCGCGCGCCCGCCAGTATTTTCACCCGATCGCCAATCAGGCAATAGTGCAGCGACACCAGCGCGCCAATATCGCAATCCGCCCCCACTTCGACGCCATCCCCGATCACCGCTCCGGCGCGAATGATGGTACGCGGGCCGATTTTAGCCTGCCGCCCAACCGAAACCTGGGCCGCAATCGTCGCACTGGAGTCGACCGTCGCCGTTGGATTAATCGCCGCCGACGGGGCAATCCCTGCGGGGGGCAGAGGCTCGGGGAAGAACTGCCGCGCCATTCGGGCGAAAGCCACCGTTGGCGCAGGGGCAATTAGCAGGGCCGCGTCGGTTTTGGCGACCGCTGCCACTTCCGCTGTTACCAAAATCGCCGACGATGCGGGCCAGGCCTGAAGCGCCTCTAAATGCCTACGATGATCGCAGAAGCTCAGCGCACCCGGCTCCGGCGTGTGCAGGGGGGCAACGGTCTCAACCCGCGTTTCACCGTGCCGCGCGTCTTGAAGCTGCGCGCCAGCCCGGTCCGCGAGCAGTTTCAGCGCAAGCGGGCCGGTTGATCTGAAAAAACGCGAATCGGGCATCAGAAAATACGCGCTAGTTGCTCTTCGGCGGCGTCGCCGGAGCACTCGCGGGTGTGGGTGTCGCGGCTTGCGGCGGCGGCAGTTTGAGCGTCACGCGCGGCAATTTAGCATTCAAGCGTTGCAGCGCGTCCGCCGTAATATCCAACTCGGTTGCAAACAACAGTGTCGCATTCCGGTAGATAACGACGTTTATACCTCGCTCGATGGCAATTTGCTGAAATATTTCATTCAAAGCCGCTTCAATGGGCTGCGTGCTTTGGGCTTCACCTTCGGCCAACTGACGGCGACGAACATTGATTTGACGCTGAAACTCATTCAACTGCGTATCGAATTGCTTGCGCTTTTCCGTTATTTGTTCCGGCGTGAGAGTCGCCGCCTGCTTGCGGAAATCATCTTCCAGCTTACGCAGATCGTCGTTCTTTTTCTTCAGTTCGGCGTCCCAGGCCTTCGATTGGCTTTCAATCTGCGCGCGAAGCGACTTATAGGCCGCCCCATCACGCGAGATAATACCCATATCGACCACGCCGATCACGGCGGCGGGAAGCTTCGCCCCGGCCGTGGTAGGGCGTTGCGCTTGCGCCGGAGCCGGCGTGCCGCTCGGCACAGGCGCCGGGGCTGCCGCCGGTGCGGGGCTCGTCGGGGTTTGAACGGGCGCGGGGGCAGGTGCGGTTCCGCTTGGGCGCGGCGCGGGCGCGGGCAAGGTTCCGGAGGGCGCTTGCGCCAGACCGATCCCCGGTGCGACCGCAACGGCCATCCCCAAGGCGAGCGTTACCGCCACGCGACCCCGCAGTTTAGAAAACTTGCTTACCATCGTTACCGATCTTTCGCTCAAACTGTTCGACCATTCCACTCAGACGCCAGCATTAGTAGCGCGTTGCAAATCCGAAAGTGAAGTTTTGAGTGCGGTCAAATTTTTGTTTCAGGTAAGGAATGCCGAAATCCACCCGGATCGGCCCGAACGGCGACACCCATGTAAACCCAATCCCCACCGCCGCGCGGAGCGACGTCGAATCGAGCGTTCCCGATCCCGTCACGTCGGCCCCCCAGGCCGACCCGATATCGTGAAACAGGCGGGCCGACAGCCCAAGCTCTTTCGGCAGCCCCAGGGGGAAGGAGACTTCCTGGGTCAGCACATAATAGTTTTGCGCACCCAGCGCGTCCCCAGACCCACTATCGCGGGTCCCGACGCCGCCGGTTCGGAAGCCCCGGAATTCGTCGCCACCGATATAAAACCGATCATTGATGCGAACGTCTTCGCCGAAGCCCACAACATTACCGACATTGGCGCGCAGGGACGCCACCACTTCCGGCATCACCGGATAGTAAAATTCCCCACGTAAATTGGTCCGCAGATATTTCGCGTCGCCGCCAAGCCCGGCAATGTCATTTTCCAAAGAAATCACATAACCATCGGTCGGATTGCGGCGGCTATCCCGGCGGTCGAACGAAATACTATGGGTAACGAAAGACGAGAGTGTCGTCCCCTGACTTTCCTTCACATAGCGCGATGCATCGCTTTCAACGTCGCTAATCCGGTCCGACCGCAGCGTGTATTTAACGCTTTCGGCCCAATCATCGTTCAACTGCCAGCCGAAGCCAAAGGCCGCCCCGGTTGAACGCCAATCATAGGAACTATATTTCTGCAAATCGCGCGTTGTATGGAAGGCATCCAATGTCAGCGCTAACTGCCGATCCAGGAAATAGGGCTCAACGAAGCTCACGTCGAGTTTGGAGCGTTTGGCCGCGATCAAGGTCGTAACTTTTAGGTCTTGACCCTGCCCCAAAAGGTTCCGCTCGCGAATGCCGATTTCACCCAAGGGGCCGTCCGAGGTGGAGAAACCGCCGCCCACGGTGAGATCACCGGTCGATTGCTCCTCAACTCTGGCTTTCAACACGATCTGATCGGGCTGCGAGCCTTGCTCGCGCGTGACTTCCACCGATTTGAAGAAGCCTAAGTCCTTAATGCGCTGCTCCGACCGGCGCAGGCGCGAGGCGTTAAAAGCATCGCCTTCCACCAAGCGGAACTCGCGGCGCAACACCCGGTCTTGCGTGCGGATATTGCCGGAAACATCGATACGCTCCACATAGGCCTTCGGTCCTTCGCGGACATCGAAGGTCACATCGATAACCCGGTTTTGCGGGTCGCGGTTCGTGATCGGTTGAATATCGACGAAAGCATAGCCAAGATCACCGACCTGCTGGGTCAGTTTCTCAATCGTGCTTTCAATTTCTTCGGTATTATACCATTCACCGCCGACAGTCGTGAGCGACTTATTAAGCGTTTGCGGATCAAGGTTTTTAAGTTGCGAGGTAAGGTTTATCTTACCGAACTTATAGCGCTGACCTTCTTCGACGGTAAAGGTTAGGTAGAAACTTTTGCGATCCGGGGCCAATTCGGCAACGGCGGACTGAATGCGAAAATCAGCATACCCCTGCTTCAAGTAGAAGCGGCGCAGTTTTTCACGATCAAAGGCCACCCGGTCGGGATCATAGGAATCGTCGCTCGCCCAAAAGCGATACCAACGGTATTCCGACGACACGAGTTCGGAGCGCAAAGTAGA
>NZ_JBILQX010000178.1:0-7516 GCF_044372965.1 Elstera sp.
GATACTACGCCATGCTGGACGCACCAGCCATGGCCGCATAACTTAAACCAAACGGTCTCCGGCAAACTCGGGGCGGTTCACTCCGGCGCAACGATCACAGTGCGCGTTTTCGGATCATACCGGTCCGCATCGGCGAGCAAATCGATCTCAAGTGCCTCATAGGGCTTGTCGGAATCGCTCTGTCTTACGATCACGGCACCGCTTTCCCCTAAAATAGTCCAAGGACTGCCATCGCTCGGCATTAAGACGGCGGTATTTTCATCCAAACCAAGGGCCAACGGCGCCTTCAACACTTTCATCGCCTCGACCAGACGACCAATCAGACCTCGCTCCAAAAAATGCGCGTCAATCAGGACATTCGGCGCGAAGTTTAATCCCGGTGCTAGTCTGAGCTTGCCCTCGATCAGTGCCTCAATCGAACTGCCGGCCCCGCACTCGCACAGCATGGTCTTGCTCGCCATCATCGCCCCGGCACTGGCCCCGAACACGGTTGCGCCCTGGGCGTGTCGGCGGCGGATCGCCGCTAAAGCAGGCGTATCGGACCCATTTTTCTCAAGCAGGCTGATCGAGAGCAACTCGGGTACCCCGCCACCAAAATAAAACCCCGTGCAGCGCTCGATAGCACTCAAGACCTTCGGGTCGCGGGTGGTCGTGCTGGCATTGTCCGCCCGAATACCGAGTTTGATATATTTTTCGCCGTTTTCGGCACTAAGTTCGCTAAACGGCTCGGCTGCCGGATTAGCCGCTTCAATAAAGCAGATTGTTTTTTCCGAGGCCGTGAGCGCGCCCGTCAGCGTCAAAAACTCACTCACCTTGAAAAAAGGATCGCTGCCATCCGAATTTCGGCCACCGCCGCCGCCGTGCAACACAAGATTACCGGGCTTTAAGCGCTTTTCAGCCGTTTCGATGACAAAGCCCGTTCCCGCGCCGAACGGCAAGGCATTCGTTGGGGTGGGCGGCTTGGGAGCCGCTTCTTGAGCAGTGGGAGCACCAGTCGCGGGTTGTGAAGAGCTTGTTGATCCGCTCGTCTGGCATCCGACGAGAAGAATGGCCGTCAGGGCAAAAGCGACTCGGGGCGTCCAGCCGGTTATAAAACGCATCAAATTTGCCTCTTTTCAATCGTTCCCCGCGCCACTTTAGCACGCGCTTTCCGCGAAAAAGCAAGTTACCCCGCCCGCAAAAACCGCGCCGCCGCGTCCCGCTCGAACAGATACAGCAGAATCCGCATCGCCTTGCCCCGGTCTGAAACAAGGTCCGGGTCTTTGCCCAGCAGGTTCAGCGCATCGGTGCGCGCCGTTAGCAGCAGCTCTTCCTGCTGGATCGGATCGCAGAGCTTGAACCCCGGCAGGCCACTTTGTTTGGTGCCCAGCACTTCGCCGGAGCCGCGCAGGCGCAAATCTTCTTCGGCGATGCGGAAGCCGTCTTCGCTCTCGCGCAGGATTTTGAGGCGGGCGCGCGCAACTTCCCCCAAGGGGGCCTGATACAGCAGCAGGCAGGTGGAGCGGTCACCGCCGCGCCCCACGCGCCCACGCAACTGGTGCAACTGGGCGAGTCCGTAGCGTTCGGCGTGTTCGATCACCATGATGGTCGCTTCCGGCACATTGATGCCGACTTCGATGACCGTGGTGGCGACCAGAATTTTCAGTTCGCCGCGCGCAAACGCACCGATAGCGGCGTCTTTCTCCGACGGCTTCAAGCGCCCGTGCACGAGGCCGACGATGCCCGGCCCAAAAACCTGTTCCAGCGCCGCCGCGCGGTCGGTGGCTGCCGCCAGATCGACCAGTTCGGATTCCTCGACCAGCGGGCAGACCCAATAGACGCGCGCCCCCGTTTGGATGGCGCGGCCCACGGCGTAGACGACTTCCTCCAACCGCTCCAGGGGCAGGGCGCGTGTGTCGATGGGTTTGCGCCCCGGCGGTTTCTCTAGCAGCCGCGATACGTCCAAATCGCCGTAAGCGGTGAGGGCGAGGCTGCGGGGGATCGGCGTTGCCGTCATCACCAACACATCAACCCCTCGGCCCTTGCCCGCCAGGGCCAAGCGCTGATGGACCCCGAAACGATGTTGTTCGTCGATCACGGCGACGGCCAAATCCTTGAAAACAACGTCTTCCTGAAACACGGCGTGGGTGCCGATCAACAGATCAATCTCGCCCGCCGCGAGGCGCGCCAGCAGGGCTTCGCGCGGCTTGCCCTTATCGCGGCCCGTGAGGATGGCCACGCGCAGCCCGACAGCCTCGGCGAGCGGCTGAATGGTTTCGGCGTGCTGGCGGGCGAGAATTTCCGTGGGGGCCATCAGCGCCCCTTGCGCGCCCTCCTCAATCGCAACCGCGAGGGTGAGCAGGGCCACCACGGTTTTCCCGCTGCCGACATCGCCTTGAAGCAGGCGCAGCATGCGCTTGTCCGACGCGAGATTGGTGTCGATTTCCGCCAGTGCCTGTTCCTGGCTGTTGGTGAGCGAAAAGGGCAGGGCCGCCCGCAAGGCCGCGCGCAGTTTGCCGCCGCCCTGCGCGGCTGCCGCCAGAGCGCGCCCGGTCAGGCGCTTGTGATGCTCGCGCAGCAGGAGGAGGGCCATTTGATTGGCGAGGATTTCGTCGTAGGCCAAGCGCTGCCGGGCGGGGTTGTCGGGCGCAAGATCGGCTTCGGACTGCGGATGGTGCAGGGCGCGCACGGCGTCCGCCCAAACGGGCCAGCCGCGCGCTTTGACCAACGGCGGATCGGCCCATTCCGGCAGGTCCATCACGCGCGCTAAAGCCGCTTCCACCAACGCTGCCAATACCTTGGGCGTGATCCCTGCCGTCATCGGGTAGATCGGTTGCGGCTCGGTGGCGCGGGTAAAGCTTTCCAAACCCCCGACGAAATCCGGGTGCGCCATTTGCTTTTCGACGCCAAAGGCTTCGATTTTCCCGGCAATCACCCGCTCTTCGCCCAAAGGCAGCAGCTTTGCGATATAGTCGCCCTTGGCATGGAAGAACACCAAATGCAAAAAGCCGCTGGCATCGCGCACGCGCACCCGCCAAGGATGGCGCGGGCTGTCCGGCGCGCGGTGGTCTTCCACCGTCACCCGCAGGGCGGCGCTCTCGCCCGGCACGGCTTCGGCAATGGACTCGCGCGGGCGATGCTCTGACAGGCCGACCGGGCGGTGCCAGAGCAGATCGACGACCGAGGCCAGCCCCAGCTTCGCCAACAGCTTCGCCCGCGCCGGCCCAACTTTGGGCAGCGCTTCCAGCGAGGCGAAGAGGGGGAAGAGAATTTCGGGGCGCAAAGCGGCAATCCTATCTTTCACCGCTGACAGGCGGTGGGGAGCGGTCTATATCCATCCCCGATTTCGGACAAGCACGAACCAGCGAGGCCCGCATGACCGAAGACCTAAACACTCGCCGCAAACGCATTCTGTTTCAAGCCCGGCACCGGGGGACGAAAGAAGCGGATTTACTGATTGGCCGCTTCGTCGAAGCCCATCTCGCGGGGTTTGATGCGCCCGATCTCGACGCGCTGGAAGCGGTGATGGCCGAGCAAGATCTTGATCTGGTCGCCTGGATCATCGGCGGCGTCACCCCACCGCCCGCCGCGAATACGCCGATGCTCGCCCGCATTATCGCCTACCATACGGCCTAAACTCGACTGGATGCCCGATGAGCCTCGCTAAAACCCCCGCTTGGTACGCTGCCCCCGGCAGGCTCGATCTGCACGGCGTGCCGGAGGGGTACGAAGCCCTCGTGCTGCGTAGAGCCGCCGAGGCAATTGGCGAGCAGGGTCGGGCCGTGCTGCATATCGCCCGCGACGACGCCCGCGTGGCGCAACTGACCGAAAGCCTGAGCTTCTTCGCGCCCGATGTTGCCGTGCTAAGCTTTCCGGCTTGGGACTGCCTGCCCTATGACCGCGTCTCGCCGAACAGCGATGTCGTGGCGAAACGGCTGGATACGCTCACCCGATTGCTGAGCGAGGCCGGGCAGAAGACGCCGAAAGTGGTGCTGACCACCGTCGCCGCCATAACCCAGCGCGTGCCGACGCGCGAAAGCTTGGCGCAAGCGGCCCTGGTGCTGAAAGCAGGCCAGCGGATTGAGGGCAAGGTGCTGCTCGGCTTTTTCGAGCGCAACGGCTACCACCGCACCGAAACCGTGCGCGAGCCGGGCGAATATGCCGTGCGCGGCGGCATTATCGACGTGTTCCCGACGGGGATGGCGGAACCCCTGCGTCTCGATTTCTTCGGCGATACGCTGGAAACCCTGCGCGATTTCGATCCGGCCTCGCAACGGTCCACCGGAACCCGGAAGGAAGTGACCTTTCGTCCGGTTTCGGAAGTGCCGATGGATGAAATCGCCATTCACCGCTTCCGCTCGGGCTACCGCAGCCTGTTCGGGGCCGAAACCGGCGGCGATCCGCTCTATGAGGCCGTCAGCGCCGGGCGCAAGCAAATCGGCATGGAACATTGGCTGCCCCTGTTCCATGAGCGGCTGGAAACCCTGTTCGATTATATGCCGACGGCGGCGATAACGCTCGATGCGCAGGTTGAAGAATCGATTACCTCGCGCTTCGACCAGATCCGCGAATTCTTCCAAGCGCGTAAGGATCTCGCCAATTCGGCGCGCAAAGAAGGCGCGCCCTATCATCCGCTGCCCGCCGATCTCCTGTATCTCACCGACCGCGATTTGCGCCTGAGCCTGGAGGCCCGGCCCCACGCGATTTTCCATATCGGTGCCGCGCCGGAGGATGCCGCCAATCGCGCCGATACCGGCACGCGCCCCGGCCATGAGTTCGCCGAAGCCCGCATGCGCCCGGATGGGTCGCTGTTCGATGCCGTGCGCGAGCATGTGGTTTCCTTACGTGCCCAAAAGCGCCGCGTGATCGTCGCCGCCCAATCCCCCGGCGCGCGCGACCGGCTGTTCGGCCTAATGCGCGACCACGGCATGCCCGCGCTGGAGACGGCAGAGAGCGGCCCCGCCGCCTTCGCGCTGCCCGCCGACAAGGTGGTGCTGGTCACGCTCGCCCAGCCGCGCGGTTTTCTCGCCCCGGATTTCGCCCTGATTACCGAAGCCGATATTCTCGGCGACCGGCTGATTCGCACGCAAAAACGCAAAAAAGCCGCCGATTTCATTACCGATGCGGGCACGCTCGGCACCGGCGATCTGGTCGTGCACGTCGATCACGGTATTGGCCGCTACGAGGGGCTGGAGACGATCACGGCGGGCGGCGCACCGCACGATTGCCTGTGCATCTCCTACCTCGGCGGCGATAAGCTGTATGTGCCGGTGGAGAATATCGACACGCTCTCCCGCTTCGGCTCGGAAGACGCGGGCGGAACGCTGGATAAGCTCGGCGGGGCCGCGTGGCAGGCGCGCAAAGCCAAGGTGAAGGCCCGCATCCGCGATATCGCGGCGAAACTCATCGCCATCGCCGCCCAGCGGGCCTTGCGCGAAGGCGCGATCTATACCCCGGCGGAAGGGCTGTACGAGGAATTCTGCGCCCGCTTCCCCTACCCTGAAACCGACGATCAGCTCCGCGCCATCGACGATACGATTTCGGACCTCGCCGCCGGAAAACCAATGGACCGGTTGATTTGCGGCGACGTTGGCTTTGGCAAAACCGAGGTCGCCCTGCGCGCCGCCTTCGTCGCCGCCCTCTCGGGCCAGCAGGTGGCCGTGGTGGTGCCGACGACGCTGCTCGCCCGCCAACACTACCATAATTTTGCCAATCGCTTCAAAGGCTTCCCCGTGCGGGTTGAGACGCTGTCGCGCCTCGTGACGCCCAAACAAGCCGCGCTGACCAAGGCCGGGCTGAAGGATGGCACCGTCGATATCATCGTCGGCACTCACGCCGTCCTCACCAAGAGCATCGAGTTTAAACGGCTCGGCCTCTTGGTCGTTGACGAAGAGCAACATTTCGGCGTGTCGCAGAAGGAGCGGCTGAAGGAGCTAAAGTCGGACGTTCACGTCCTCACCCTTACCGCAACGCCGATCCCGCGCACCCTGCAACTGGCGCTGACCGGCGTGCGCGACCTCTCGATCATCGCCACCCCGCCCGTGGACCGGCTGGCGGTGCGCACCTCGGTTCTGCCCTATGATCCGATGGTGGTGCGCGAAGCCATCCTGCGCGAACACTTCCGCGGCGGGCAGAGTTTCTACGTCAGCCCCCGCCTGGAAGACCTTGATATGCTGGCAGAACGCTTACGCGTGCTGGTGCCGGAAGTCAGTTTCACCACCGCCCACGGGCGCATGGCCGCCACCCAGCTTGAAGACGTGATGAACGCCTTCTGCGACGGCAAATACGATGTGCTGCTCGCCACCAATATCGTGGAAAGCGGGCTCGACATCCCCTCGGCCAATACGATGATCGTCCATCGCGCCGACCTCTTCGGCCTGTCGCAGCTCTATCAGTTACGCGGGCGTATCGGTCGGTCGAAACTGCGCGCCTACGCTTATCTCACCCTGCCCACCGGCAAAGTGCCCACCGAAAGCGCGCAAAAGCGCCTGGAGGTGATGCAGACGCTCGATAAACTCGGCGCAGGCTTCCAACTCGCCAGCCACGATCTCGATATTCGCGGCGCGGGCAACCTCTTGGGCGACGAGCAGTCCGGCCATATCCGCGAAGTCGGCATCGAGCTGTACCAGCATATGCTGCAAGAAGCCGTTGACGCCGCCCGCGCGGGCGGGTTTGCGGGCGAAGGCGGGGCGGACGAAGCCTGGTCCCCGCAAATCGCCGTCGGCATCCCCGTGCGCATCCCCGAAACCTATGTGGCCGACCTCGGCGTGCGCCTAGACCTCTACCGCCGTGCCGCCGTGCTGGCCGACCGCAGCGAAATAGATGGTTTCGCCGCCGAAATGATCGACCGCTTCGGCCCGCTGCCCCCCGATGCCGACGGGTTCCTGAAAATCATCGCCATCAAATCCCTCTGCCGCCAAGCGGGCGTAGAGAAAATCGACGCCGGGCCGAAAGGCGTCGTCATCACCTTCCGCAACAAAAGTTTTAAGAACCCGGACGCCCTCATCCGCTACCTGCAAAAACAAGCCGGAACGGTGAAACTCCGCCCCGACCATAAACTCGTGGTCATCCGCGCCTGGGACACCACCGCCGAGCGCCTCCAGGGCGTGACCCAGGTGATGCAGCAATTGGCGGACTTGGCGGGGTAGGGAGTTTGGAGAGGGTAGGGCTTTCGCTTCGCGGGGTTCCACCCCGCACCCCGCCAGGACCGAAGCCGGTCCTGGACCTGCACTCTTGACGGAACCCCGGCGGCTTCGCTAGGGTCCGCCCCACGGATGGGTGGCCGAGTGGTTTAAGGCAGCGGTCTTGAAAACCGCCGAGGGGCAACCCTCCGTGGGTTCGAATCCCACCCCATCCGCCAAATTATCCTTTCAAAACAGACCAATAGCGTTTCAGTGAGGGAATGATAGTTCGAGACATTTCGACATTTTCAGACCTGTTTCGATTCAGATTTACCCAAGATTTACCCATAGAAATCGGAAATTTCGTTAGGAATCCGTTTCGTGATAAGTGTTGATTTTCGTCGAACTAACATGAA
>NZ_JBILQX010000025.1:0-30774 GCF_044372965.1 Elstera sp.
TCCCTGGGAAAACGTTAGTTTAACTATTCTTCCATCTGGTCGCGTTGCATATGATGTCGTGCGCGTTCAAGGCGCTTTCGGCGGAACCGGAGAGATGCGCCGCTATCTCGACACCGAGATTTTCCATTTAAAAGACCGCTCTGATGACGGGATTTTAGGCCGTTCTCGGTTGTCGCGCGCTGCTGAGGTGCTTGGGAATGCCCTAGCGCTTCAGGACTATTCCGGCCAAATGTGGAAAAACGCGGCGGTGCCGTCCGGGGTGCTTTCAACGGAAGGAAAACTCGGAGCCGAAGTTTTCGAGAGGCTGAAATCCGCATTCGAGAACAGATTCACGGGAACTAAGAACGCCGGGCGCGTAATGATTCTTGAAAATGGCATGAAGTGGAACACCATTTCAATGTCGCCAGAAGACGCGGAAGTTCTAGCATCACGCAGATTTTCGGTAGAGGAAATCTGTCGATTATTTCAGGTTCCTCCGCCAATCATTCAGGATTTATCGCACGGCACATTCACGAACTCGCGTGAAGCTGGGCGTTGGTTCGCGCAATTCTCTCTGAGTCCGTGGGCCAGAAAAATTGAAGCCGAATTTTCGCGTTCTGTGTTTTCGGGCGAAACGCGGAAATCGCATCACATAGAAATAGATTTGAGCGGACTTACGCGCGGTGATACCGAAGCCCGGTGGGCGTCGCACAAAATAGCGGTTGATTCTGGCATACTCGATCCCGATGAGGTTCGGGAGTTGGAAGGGTTCAACCCACGAAAGAAAGATGCGGTAAATGTCTAAATTATTGCCGCATCTTCTTAGTGAACGAATGGCCGCCGAAGAACTAGGGCTATCTGTGGCGACCATGCGACGGATGCGCGCCCGTGGCGATATAACTTATCGCCAGATTGGCAGTAAGATAAAATACACTTTAGACGATTTGAACGGGTATATCGAAGGGGCGAAAAGATGCGGAAGGCAAGACGACCCGGACAAATCGGAAATTATTGGTTATCACAACGCCCAAACTCTGAAGCGTGGTGCGTCACTTGGTTCGACAATGCTTCCCGACAGACTCGCCGCGAATCAACTGGCGAAACAGATATTCGGGCAGCGGAATTAAAGCTGGCAGAATATGTAACGCTTAACGCGCGGATGGATAAAGAAGCTGGAAATCATGTTCCTTTGGAAACTGTGTTAGTTCGATATTACGAAAAGCACGCGAAGACGCTAAGAAGCGCTGAAGCTGCAAGATATGCTTTGCGCCGCTGGTCTGAATTTTTTCCGGGCGCATTGGTTAGTGAGATTAAAGCGGATCGCCAGCGTGCGTTCGTTGCGTCGATGAAGGCCGAAGGGCTTTCGAGTGGTTATATCCATCGCATCCTGAATGTAGGGAAAGCGGCTTTGAATCGTGCCTTGAAAGAGGGGGAGATTGAAACCGCGCCCGTGATCCTGACCGAACTCGCACCCGATAACGGGAGCCGCGACCGTGTTCTAACTGTGGCTGAGTGCGCCGCCCTGTTCCGGGCTGCGAAAGCGCCGCACCTGCGGGATTATCTCATTCTCGCTTTCGCCACGGGTGCGCGGCCTGAGGCGATTCTCGAATTAACGCGCGAACAACTCGATTTCCAGTCGGGAATCGTTCGGTTGAACCCGCCGGGGCGAGTCCAAAACAAAAAGCGCCGCCCGACTTTGCCCCTGGTTGACGCCCTTCGGGTCTTCCGGGACCGGGGCGCAGGGCCGCTGGTCGCTTACAACGGCAAACCGTGCGCCTCGATCAAGAAATCGTTCGGGATCGCCTGCCGAGAAGCGGAATTGGGGGAGGGGGTGACGCCCTACACGATTCGTCATACAGTGGCTACCGAAATGCGCCGAAGGGGCGTTTCGATGGATGAAGTCGCGTCTTGGCTTGGTCACTCCACCGGGTACAGCACGACCGAACGGTACGTAAAAATTGGCCCTGGTGCGCTGTCGGGCGCGACCAGGGCGATAAACTTGTTCTGCGCGGACCTTGGGATTGAGTTTGGCGACCTTCCCGAAAGTCCTATTTTCCACACCGCTGCGTTTGAGGAGCGTGTTAGTTAACCTGGTCTTCCTTCTCTCGGACCCAGTAAGTCCTTGAAAAGATTGGCGCACCCGACAGAATTCGAATCTGTGACCTCTGCCTTCGGAGGGCAGCGCTCTATCCAGCTGAGCTACGGGTGCATCGCGGTGAAAACCGGGCGTTGGGGCGGACCTTAGCGAAGGGGGCGGCGGAGTGCAACCCCCTTCGCGTTAGGCCTGCTTGTTAGAAAGCCACGCGCAGGCGGCCTAAGACGCGGTGATCTTTGCCGTCGCCGCCAACACTGGTATCGCCGTCGAAGCTCAGCGTGTAACGGTCGCCGAACCCAGCAGCGACCCCCGCCGAGAGGCGCAGAACGGTTTTATCTTCATCCGGGGTGCGCACACTCTGGCTCACGCCCGGCTGGCTGACGATGCGGCTGGTGATGCTGCGCGACCGATCCCCCAGCTCGTGCTCGACCACGGCAGAGGCGCGGGGAACGATCGTTGCGCTATCGACGGCAAGCTTGTAGTTGGCCTGCACCCCGGCGCGGGCGACGAAGGAGGTGAAGCGCTGCTTATCGACCTGGCGAGCCACCCCGGCAAAGCCGTTTTCGGTATAGCCGTCGAGGCTGAAAACGCTGTAGCGGAAGCCGCCCACCGGCCCGAAGGCAAAATCGCCCGCTTTGAAGACATACCCGGCTTCAATCCCCGTCGTGACCGTGCGGCCCGACGTGTCGGTGCTCAGCGAGGGCGCGCCGATAAAGCCGGTATTGCGGGTGATCTTATCGAAATCATTCACCCCGGCGGTGGCGCTGGCGTCGATGTACCAAGCGTCCGAGAAGAGCGAGGCGTAGACCGCGCCGCGGAAGCTATTCTGCTCCACCTTGCCAAGGCCACTGCCAATCTTGCCGTCGCTCATGCCATACCCAAGCGCGCCGCCGATGAGGAACTGGCTGCCGAGGCGATAATCGGCCCCGATGGTAATGGCGGTGTCGGTGTAATCCAGCGCGGCTTCGGTCGCACTGCTGTCGCGCTCGCCCCAACCGTAGTTAGCGGCAACGAAGACCGAAAAGGGCTTATCCTTATCGCCGCCTTGGGTGGTGCCGGGCAGGGCGGAGCCCGCAAGGCTCATGCCGCCCGCGCCGCCGCGCCGGGCGTATTGCCGGGCCGAAATATCGCTGCTGAAGCCGCGCGCGGTGGCTTCAGCCAAGCGTCCGGGGGCCGATTGCACGGCGGTCCCGGTCAGGTTCGCGGCCACATAGGTCGCATAAATCTGATGGACGGCCGCCGTCGGGTGAACCCCATCCCAGAAGACATATTGGGCTTGGGCTTCCGCCGACCCGCCGACGCAGGCCGCCGTTTGGATGCATTGGGCGGTGGTATTGGTCAGCCCGTATTTGGCCGGGTTGCTTTGCAGGTCGCTGAACAGCGCCGCCGTATCGATGAGATAAATATTCGCGCCAAGCCCGCGCCCGACCGATCCCATCGTCGTTGCCAGATTGGTGTTATGGTTCACCGTAATCAGATTGCCGGTGGCGCTGGCGACCGCGCCATTCGCGGAAACACTCGGCGTTGCCCCCAGCAAGGGTAGGTTCGGCACAATCACTTCCCGTGCGCCTGCGCGCACCAGCGACTGCACTTGGCCCGCAAGATTACCGATGGTGCTGGTGATCTGGTTGGAAATCGTCACCTGCGCTTGGGTTTGCGATTGGGTCGCCACGGTTGCGAGCGTGGCGAAATAATCATTCGCCCCGCCCCAAACGACGACCAGATCGCGCGCGCCGAAGCTTTTACCGGTGCTCAGAAAATTCGTCACCTGCGACTGCATGCCGACGTTCGGCAACCCGGCGTTATGGGTGGTATCGGTCAGCGCGCCGCCCACGGCGAAATTCGTGCTGGGCGTATAAACGAAGCCGAGCAGGCTTGGGAGCCGTTCGGCATAGGTCGCCCCGTTGGAAAAGCGGCCCTGGAAATAGGGCGCGGGGGGCTGGCCGGTAAGCCGGAATAAATTGCCGTTATCGCTCAGGCTATCGCCGAAAACGTAAAGCCCGCTGAAATTTTGACCGAAGGCCGGTGCCGTGAGCGCCGTGGCCGCGACTAACGCCGCGCCAATCCATGTCCGCATATTGTTTCCCCCTGATGACGCCGTCTGCGCGGCTTGTTATCGGGGGGAGTGTGAGCAACGATTGACGTTAACGCAAGCTGGTTTTCTTACCCGTCACGCTTAATCCGAATAACCCGGAATACGGCGGTCAAGCCGCTCTAGGCCTGAGGGAAGGGCGGCGGTTTGGTCGAAAACCCAGGCGGCGATATCGGCAATCACGGTGGGCGCTTGTAGGTCGCGCGTCAGCAGATGCCAGCCTTCCGGGTAATAGGCAAAGCGCCAGGGCGCGCCGTGATGGTAGCGGCTGTAGCGGGCGAGAAGCTGGCTGGTGGGCGCTTTGGGAATAATTTCATCCTTTGCCCCATAAAGAAACAGCGTGGGGATTGAATCGGTGCCGCCCCGGCTCAGCGCCGCATCCATCAAATCGACAAGGCCGTAAACCGTATCGAGGCGCGTACCCTTGAGCACCAGCGGATTGCGCCCGAGGGCGTCCAGCATCGGCTCGTTATCGGACGGGCGGATGCCAAGGCCCTGGCCCGAGGGGCTGAAACCGGGAAACAGGCTTGCGGTTAAATCAAGCGCGAAGCTGGGGAACCAACCCAAGGCTTGCCGTCCCAGCACGGCGGGGGCGGAGAGAATGATTCCGTGCACGCCGGGGAGTTGATCACGGCTGGCGGCGAGCATCGTGATCGCGCCGCCCATGCTCTCGCCCAGCACATAGAGCGGCACGCCCGGATAGCGCTGCCCCGCGAGGCGCACGACAGCTTCCAGATCATTGACGAACCCATCTTCGCCCACCCAGCGGCCCACCATCGGGGATTGCCCGAAGCCGCGCTGATCGATCCCTAAGGTTTCGATGCCCTGGCGCGCCCAATCTTCGGCAGCGTCGGCAATGAAGGTGCCGTAATCATTCATCCCGTGCAGGGCGATGATAACGGCGCGGCACGTTCCATGGGCCTTGGTGGTGCGCACCGGGAGCGTTGCTCCATCGGGCATACGGGCGGCGTGATCCGACAGTACGGGCTCGACAATGGCGGGGCCAAGCTTCATCGGTTCGGGCGGAACGCATCCCGGCAAACCGAGGGAAAGGCTACCGAACATGAGGAAACTCCTTAAATATCGGCGTATAGAAATACTGAGCTTGGGCATCAATCATGCCGCCTGGTTTCCTGTCGCGACGGGGCGGGTGAGTTGGAGGAACACGTCTTCCAAATCGGCTTCGGCGGTGCGCAGATCGGCAATAGCAAGCCCCGCCTCGGCCAGCGCCGCCAGAACGCGCGGCACAAGCCCATCGAGGCGGCGATGGCGGAACAGCAGCGTGTCGCCACTCACCGGCTGCGCGCCGAGGGCGGTCAGGGCGGGGGGCAATGGGGCCGGCAACGGCAGGGCAAGGGTAACATAAAGCTCCTTGCCGTCGAGCCGCGCCAGCAAAGCTTCCTTCGTATCGTTCGCCCGCACTTGGCCGTCGGCGATAATGGCGATGCGGTCGCACAGTTCCTCGGCTTCTTGTAGATAATGGGTGGTCAGCAGCACGGTCACGCCCTGGCGATTAAGATCGCGGACATTGGCCCAAAGCTGCTGGCGCAACTCGATATCCACGCCCGCGGTGGGCTCGTCCAAAACCAGAATGGGCGGGGAATGGACCATGGCTTTCGCCACCATCAAGCGCCGGCGCATGCCGCCCGATAGGGTGCGCGCGTAAGAATCGGCCTTATCGGTGAGGCCGACGGTCTCCAGAAGCGCTTCGGTGCGGCGGTCGGCTTTCGGGACGCCATAGAGCCCCGCCTGGAGGTCGAGCAGCGCGCGCGGCGTAAAGAAAGCATCAATGTTGAGTTCTTGCGGCACGACGCCGATGGACGCGCGCGTGCGGCGCGGGTCTTCATCGAGGTCGGTGCCCCAGATCGTGACCTGGCCCGAGGTTTTCAGCACCAGCCCCGCCATAATATTGATCAGGGTCGATTTCCCCGCGCCGTTCGGCCCGAGCAGCGCGAAGAGCGAGCCTTGGGGAATATCGAGATCGATTCCCTTCAGCGCGTGCTTCGTCGAGCCTTTGCCACGGCGACGATAGGTTTTTTCAAGGGCACGAATTGAAATAGCGGGCGGATTAGGCATGGAGCAGTCCAAAGACGAATACCCTTTAGTCATGCCCGGTTTTCAAGGTTCCGACCAGAGGGAAAGGCGGGGGTGCGGGGAATAGGTTTAGATGGGCCAGGGGCGTGCTTGGAATCAGACCACACTATTCCCACTTCCCTCTCGCGAATAAAATGAATATCAATAGCGCACATTCAGTGGATGTTGGGGGATTCTCGATGTATTTCATTTTTATGACAATGTACAAAAAATTAATAAATTGAAAATATATTAATAATTAAATGATTTTGTATCCATGCTGTGGAATTATTTTTTTTTTGAAAAATAATCCTTGAATCTCATGCTGGAGATTGCCATGCACACGACGGTTGACATGAAGAAGATCTTGGCACTGCTGACGCCGCTCAGTCTGTTGATGGCGGGCACGGCCCTAGCGCAAGCCCCCTCGGGCAAGCTCGTGCTCTATACGTCGCAGCCGCAGAAGGATGCGCAAGAAACGGTCGCGGCTTTCAATAAGGCCGTTCCCGGCGTGCAGGTGGATTTTGTCCGCGACGGCACGACCCAGCTTATGAGCAAGCTGCGCGCCGAAATCGCCGCCGGTGCCCCCCAGCCCGACCTGCTGCTGATTGCCGACGCGATGACGATGGAGCAGTTGAAGCAGGAAAACCGCCTCGCCGCCTATCGCGACGCCAAGGTTGCGGGTCTGCCGGACGGCGCTTACGACCCGGATTACACTTATTTCGGCACCAAGTTCATCACCACGGGCATTATCTACAATACCAAGGCGAAGAAGCCGGAAAGCTGGAAAGACCTGCTCGCCGCCGACGCCAAGGGGCAGGTGGTGCTTCCGAGCCCGCTCTACAGCGGGGCGGCCGCCATTCATATGGGCACGCTCGCCGGGGTGAAGGATATCGGCCTCGGCTATTTCGAATCGCTCGCCCAGAACGGCGCGGTCGCGGTGCAGGGCAATGGCCAGGTCCGCACTCAGGTGGCGGGTGGGCAGAAGCTCTATGGGATCATCGTCGATTTCATGGGGCTGAACGCCAAGAAGGACGGCTCGCCGGTCGATTTCGTCTTCCCGAAAGAAGGCGTGACGGTCGTCACCGAGCCCGTCGCCATACTGACGACGGCGAAATACCCGGCGGCGGCGAAAGCTTTCATCGATTTCGTGCTGTCGGCGGACGGGCAGCGCTTTGCCGCCTCGCAAGGCTATCTGCCGATGCGCGCCGATGTGGCCGCGCCCGAAGGCTTCCCCGCCCGCGACGGTATTAAAGTTCTGCCCGCGCCGGTGCAAATTCTGCTGAAGGAAGATCAGGCCAATAAGAAGCGCTTTGCCGACGCCTTTGGCGGATAAGCGCGGCACACCGTGCGGCCTGGGGCCGATCTTTGGCTGGGTCTGCTGACCGCTGCGATCATCGCGGCGGTCAGCCTGCTCCCTATGCTGCGCCTGCTTGCCGAATCGCTCGATCTGGCGGTCGCGGCGCAACTGACGGCGACGCCTGCCTTTTGGCGGGCGCTGACGCGCTCCTTGGTCACGAGCCTTGGCGGATCGCTGGTCGCGCTTATCGTCGGAACCGGCCTTGCGGTGGCGGTGGTCTTGACCGATATCCGCGGGCGGCGCTGGGTGGTGCTGATGGCCCTGCTGCCGTTGCTCATCCCCTCGCAGATCATCGCGCTGGCCTGGATCGAGCTGCTGTCGCCCAATAATCCGCTGTTAATTCTCTTGGGTCTCGCGCCGGAACCCGGCACGCCGAACCCGCTCTATTCGCCGGGCGGGATTATTCTGCTGCTCGGGGTGGAGCATGTGCCGCTGGTGTTTCTCGCCGCGCGCGGGGCTCTCTTGGCGGTGCCGGGCGAGTTGATTGAAGCGGCCCAGGCGGAAGGGGCGGGCGCGGGGCCGCTGTTGCGCCGCATCGTGCTGCCGCTCATTTTCCCGGCGCTGCTGGCGGGGTTGGGCCTTGCCTTCGTCTCCTGCTTGGGCAATTTCGGCATTCCGGCGCTCTTGGGCATTCCGGCGCGGTATCAGACCGTGCCGGTGTTGATCTATCAGCGCCTCTCCGGCTTCGGCCCGTCGATTCTGGCGGAAGCCGGGTTGATGGCGCTAGTGCTGGCGGTGATTTCCGGTCTCGTTATTCTCGCCGCCCGCCTTTGGATCGGATCGCAGGCCCGCGCCCTGATCGGCAGCGCGGGCCGCAGCGGCGTGCTGCATCTGCCGTTGCGGCGCTGGCGCACACCGATCTTGATACTGTTACTCGCCCTCGGGCTCTTGATGAGCGTGCTACCCTTGCTCTCACTGCTGGCAACCGCGCTCACCCGCGCCTACGGCCTGCCGCTGATGGTGGAAACGGCGACGCTGGCCCATTTCACCCGCGTACTGACCGCGCCGCAAACCCTGCGGGCGCTGCTCAACTCGCTCTGGCTCTCGGGCGCGGCGGCGGTGTTGCTGGCGGCGCTGGCGCTGCCCTTCGCGGTGGTGGAGGCGTGGAGCCCGGCGGCATGGCTGCGTCGCCTGCTCCGGGCTTTTGATCCGATCATCGAAGCCCCCTATGCCCTGCCGGGGGTGGTGTTGGGGATTGCCATAATCCTGCTGCTAATCCGCCCGCTGCCGCTGCTGAATATCTCGCTCTATGGTACGGCGACGCTGATTCTGATCGCCTATCTCGCGCGGTTTCTGCCGCTGATTTTGCGGCCCGTGCAGGCCAGCCTGCGCCAGATCGATCCGGTTTTGGACGAGGCGGGCCAGGCGCAGGGGGCGGGTTTTTTGAAACGCTTCCGGCGCATTACCCTGCCGCTGCTGCTACCCTCGGCGGTGGCGGGCGGCGTGCTGGTGTTCCTCACCGCCTTCAGCGAACTCACCGTCTCGTCGCTGCTCTGGTCGCGGGGTAATGAGACCGTCGGCATCATTATCTATTTCTTGGAAGAGGGCGGCGACGCGCCGGGGGCAGCGGCCATGTCGATGATCTGCCTTGCGGTGATTTTCACACTCGCGGGCCTGTGTACCCGTCTGCCGCTGGGCGTGCGGCGGCTTTTGCCATGGGGGGTATGATGGGAGAGTTTCGCACGCCGCCCGTTTCGGTGGAAATTGATCGGCTGACCCGGCGCATCGGTGGGGCGACGATTCTCGATAGCCTGTCGCTGCATGTGGCCCAGGGCGAGTTCATGGTGATCTTGGGCGAATCGGGCTGCGGCAAAACCACGCTCCTGCGCCTGATCGCCGGGTTCGACGCGCCCGATGGCGGCACCATTCAACTGGGCGATATGCTGGTTTCGGGCGCGGGTGAGCAGGTGCCGCCGGAGAAGCGCAACCTTGGCATCGTCTTCCAATCCTATGCCCTCTGGCCCCATATGAGTGTGGCGGAGAATGTCGGTTTCGGGCTCGATCTTGCGGGGCTTAGCCGATCCGCCCAAGGAGCCCGCATTGCACAGGCCCTCGCCCAGGTCGGCCTGTCCGGGCTCGCCGCGCGTCGCCCCGCTGATCTCTCCGGCGGGCAGCGGCAGCGGGTGGCGCTGGCGCGCTGCCTTGCCAAAGCGCCGGGGCTGGTGCTGCTCGACGAGCCCCTAGCGAACCTCGATCCCGGTTTGCGCCAGTCGGTGCGGCAAGAGTTTGTGGCGATGCGCCGGGCGCTCGGCTCCACCTTTCTCTACGTTACCCACGATCAAAGCGAGGCCCTCGCCCTGGCCGACCGAATCGCCCTGCTGAATAAAGGGCGGCTTGAGCAGTGCGGCGCGCCGCAAACCCTCTACCGCACGCCCGCGACCGCCCATGTGGCGCGGTTTATCGGCGACGGGATGCTCGTGCCCGCCGTGTTGCTGGGGCCGAAGGAGGGCGCGGGTTTTCCGGTCGAACTGGGCGGCCAGCGCCTTCGCGTGCGGGCGACGCCGGGTCAAGCGCCGGGGATCGTTACCCTCTGTTTGCGCGCGCATGATCTGGCGTTGGTTCCCGCCGGAACGCCCGAAAGCCTGACGGCGGTGGCGGGCGACGCCCTGTATCAGGGCAGCTACTGGCGCGTGTCCGTGCGCGTGCCAACGCTCTCAGACCGGCTTTTGGACGTTGAAACCCGACAGTCCCCGCCCGAGGCGGGCAGCGCCGTTGGGCTTCAGGTGCTCGATGGTTGGGTTATTCCCGCCGAAGCTTAATCCGGCAGCGGAATCCGCGCGTCGTCGCCCAGCACTTTCGGGAAACGGTCGTTCTGCCAATCGTTCTTGGCCTGCTCAATCCGCTCTTTCCGTGACGAACGAAGTTCCAGAACATGGTGCGCGGCGCATCCAGGGGCGCGCCGCCGAGCAGCATCACCCGGCTCGCGTCTTCCGCCAGAATTTGATAGTCGCGGCCCGGCGTGAGGATCGGCATTTGCCCGACCGAAAAGCGCTGGCCGTTCAGATAAATCGCGCCGTCGGCAATATAGAGCGCCCGCTCTTCGGCAAGCGTCGCCTCGGCGGTGAAGCAGGCCCCGGCCTCGAAGGTCAGATCGGCATAGAGGGTCGGTGTTTTGGTCGGCACGGGGGATTTAAGCGCGCCGATGCTCCCCGCCAGCAGTTTCAGCGTCACCCCATCGGCCTTGTGGACCGGCAGTTGATCGGCGCGGTGATGGTGGAAGGCGGGCTCGCATTCTTCTTCGGCGAGCGGCAGGGCCACCCAGGCTTGCACGGCGTGCAGCCGCTGCCCAGCCGCCTGAACCGCCTCTGTTACGCATTCAGAATGAACAATGCCGCGCCCGGCGGTCATCCAGTTCACCGCGCCCGGTTGGATCGGTTGGACGACCCCCAAACTATCCCGGTGCAAAATCTCACCTTCAAAGCAATAGGTGATCGTTTCGAGACCGATATGAGGGTGCGGGCGCACTTCCAGCGCGTGCCCCGGCGCAAAATCGACCGGGCCGATGTGATCGTAGAAGACGAACGGCCCCACCGAGCGGCGCACTGCCTGCGGCAGAATGCGGCGGACAGAAAGCCCCTCGCCAAGGTCGCGGCTCTTGCCGTCCAGCACCAGCAGGGAATCGTCTTGGCTCATCGGGGGCTCCTTTAGGCTGGGCGTTCAGCGAGATAGGCGAGACCGGCCACGGGCCCGCCCCGATTGAGGCGCGTCGTGACGGGGGTGAGGGCGATGATCCGATAGCCCAGCGCCTCCAGCAAACGCCGCAGCGCGTCGGCCCCATGCTGATAGCGCAAGCCATCGTGCAGGTGGAAGGGCGTTTCAGGATCGCCAGCGGCCTCCACGCTCGCCAGCAGCAGGCCGCCGGGGGCCAGCACGCGCGTGGCTTCCCGGTGGAAGGGTTCGAGGTCGCCGAGATAGACGAGCACGTCTGCCGCGACGATAAGATCGGCGCTCGCCGGGGGCAACTCCGCGAGGGCTGTAACGGCCTCGCCTTCAATCAGACGATCATAGAGATCGCGCGCTTTCGCCTGCACCAGCATGGCGGGCGACAGATCGATGCCCGTCAGGGTTCCGGCCAAATCGCGGAACGGAATGCCCGATAGGCCGGTACCGCAGCCGACATCGATCACGCGCAGGTTCTGCCGGTCGCTCTGCGCTCCCAGCAGCGTGCGCAGAACCTCGGGGCCGCGATACTGGAGCTTTCCGGTCAATTCGTGATCGAAACGGGCGGCATAATCATTGAATAGGTTTTTCAGATAGGGCGTAGGAAGCTGGTTTGGGCTGCCGTCCCCTGCCAGCAAGGCCAGGGCAGCGCTGGCACCGAGAGAATCGGTGGGATCGAGTGTTAGGCATTGCTGATAAGCCCGCGTGGCTGCTTCGGCATCCCCCGCGGCGCGCGCGGCTTCGCCGAGGAGGAACCAGGTTTTCAAATTGTCCGCTGCGTCTTGGGTAACGAGCGCGAGTAGGGCGACGGCCTCGCCCGCCCGGCCCGCGCTCAATAAAGCTTGGGCATAGTCGCGGCTGAGATCCGGCGCGGGCGCCTGCGCCAAGAGAGCTTCGTAGAGTGGTAGCGCGGCGACGGCTCGACCCGTGCGCACCAGGGCGAGCGCGTGATTGCGGGCAAGGCCGGTATCGTCGGAATGTTTGGTGCGCGCGGCCTCGATCAGCGGCAGCGCTTCGTCAGCCCGGCCTGCCTCGATCAAGGCGGCGGCGAGATTGCCCAGCGGACGCGGATGATCGGGCAGGCGGGCGGCGGCTTCGGTGAAGGCCGCGAGCGCGCCAGCGCTATCGCCGCGCTCCCGCCGCAGAACGCCGAGGCGCTCCCAAGCGAGTTCGTCCTCTGGGCGGGCGTCGATCAGGCTTAGGAGCAGCGGTTCGGCCTCCTCCCCACGCCCGGCCTTCATCAGAACATCCGACAGGGACCACAGCGCAGCGGGCAGGCCGGGGGCGAGGGCGAGGGCTTGGCGGAACTGTTCCTCCGCCTGCGCGCCCGCGCCGCCAAGGGCGTAGGCGCGGCCCATCGCCAAGCGCAAAGCGGGCGAATCAGGGCCATAAAGTGCGGCATTTTTTAGGGCTTGCACGGCCTTACTCGGCTGGCCCTCGCCCAAATACAGCAACCCTTGCAGATAATGCGCGCCCGCAAGCTTCGGGGTTTCACGCAAGACCATGCGGACGATATTGCGGGCGGTCGGGGCATCGCCGCGCTCCCACGCGCCAAAAGCATCGGCCAGGTTGAGCTTAATTACCACGCGCCATTCACCTTTTTCAGATAGGGCTCCAGCCGGTCCAGCGCGCCGATCAGCGTGCTATCGTCCTTGCAGAAGCAGAAGCGCACATAGGGCGTGTCGAGCCCGCCATCGTAGAAGGCCCCGACAGGAATAGCCGCAACGCCCGCTTCCAGGGTCAGGCGTTTGCAGAAATCCGTATCGCTTCCGAAATAACCGATGCTGCGGATATCGACGGTGAGGAAATAGGTTCCGGCGGAGGGCTGCACGGCAAAGCCGAGGCGCGTTAACCCCGCCGCCAGCAGGTCGCGCTTGCGCTGCATCTCGCGCCCAAGGGTGCTGAAGAAACCCTCCTCCTGCCCCAAGCCCCAGGCCACGGCGGCTTGTAGATTGGGCGGCGTCGTGAAGGTTAAAAATTGATGTACTTTAGCAATGATCGGCATTAGCGCCGGGGCGGCGGTGATATAGCCCACCTTCCAACCGGTCAGCGAGAAGGTTTTGCCCGCCGAGCCGATCCGCACCGACCGTTCGGCCATACCGGGTTCGGCCATGATTGAGCGGTGTTTCGCGCCATCAAACACAAGATGCTCATAAACCTCGTCGCAGACCGCGAGCGCATCGTGCGTGCGGCACAGCTCGGCAATCAGCTTGAGTTCGGCGGCGGAAAAAACTTTGCCGACCGGATTATGGGGGGTGTTGAACAGGACCAGCTTGGTTTTCGGCCCAAACGCGGCGCGCAATTCGGCTTCCGGCACCGCCCAATGGGGCGGCGTCAGGCGCACCAGCTTCGGCACGCCCCCCGCTAGCCGCACGATGGGCAGGTAGGAATCATACATAGGCTCGAACATCACCACCTCGTCGCCGGGCGCAATCAGCCCGAGCAGACTCGCGGCCAAGGCCTCGGTAGCCCCGGACGTGACGATCACCTGGCTCTGCCAATCGGCCTCGATCCCGAAAAAGCGCTTGCCATGCGCAGCGACGGCTTGGCGCAATTCCGGCAAACCCAGCATCGGCGGATATTGATTCGGCTTGTCGGCTAAAGCTTCTTGCGCTTTTGCAACAATCTCCGGGCTGCCATTTCCGTCTGGGAAGCCTTGGCCCAGGTTGATGGCCTGATGCTGGCGGGCAAGGCCCGACATGACCTCGAAAATCGTCGTTCCAAGGCTAGCGAAAAGGGGATTGAGCGGCTTCATCCTGCAACCTTTAGGCGCGTTTGATGCGCAAAGCGCATCGGGTGTCAAACGGAGGTGCAGCATAGCGGCAACAGCGGCCAGTGCAATTGCCTGTTATTACACGTTTGCCGCTTTACGATGGGAACCGTTCGGGCTATTAAGGCGTTATGGGATTAGTCCGGTTGGAGTGGCTAAAGCTACCTGTTTGCCTTTGCAGAACTTCCAACCCATAACGAATAGGGTGTATCAATGCGCGCCATGATTAAAATTGCTGCTGCCACCGCTTTGCTGGCAACCGTTGCTTCGGGCGCTTTTGCGCAGTCGGCGGAGTTCAAGAAGATCCACGAAGGCGCCCAGGTCACTGGCGTCTGCAATGGTGCCCTGACGCAAGCCCAGGAAAACAAGGTCGGCCTGATCGCCGCCGCCGGTGCCACGGACCTGACGATGGGTGCTATCCTGTCGTCCGAAACCAAAGTGCGCGGCGATGCTCGCGTTCAGGCTTACTCGCTGTGGTGCAAAGATGCCAAGAACACGGCAGCGATCAAATACTATACCGATACGGTAAAGTAAGAATTTCAGCCTCGCTGGAATTAGGAAACGCGGCCCTGCAACGGGCCGCGTTTTTGTTTTTGGGTTAGCGGCTGTGCAATCGGGCTTCGCCCATTTTGAACCAGGCTTTGACGATCTTCCCGTCGTCGATTTCATACATGGCAATCGTATCGATCTCGCCCGGCCCATCCGGGAAGGTGCGGGTGATATGCTCGTGGTCGATCACGAGGTTCCCAATGATCATGCGGGCGAGAATCTCGGCGTGCAGGTTCGGCTCCTCAAAACGCCCGACATAGCGCGCGCGGATTTCTGCGGTGCCCTGGGCGATAAGCTCGTTTGGGAACAGGAAGCATTGGCAATCGTCCGACCACCATTCCATGAACGCATCGATATCGCGCGCGTTATAGGCTTCGAGTTGCTTTTGGACGGGATATTCAATTGCGCCCGATCCCGTATGTTCACTGTGCATTGTATTGCTCCTTAAAAGGTTAGAGCCCGGCAAACCAGAGTTTTGCCGCCCCATAGACGCGGCTATCGTGCAGCTTAAACGGCAGGGGTAGGGAAATAGTTTCGCTTGCCGCGCTTTCCAGAATCACCAGCGCCTGCGGGGCGAGCCAATCGCCCGCGCGCAATGCCTCTAATGCCGGGGTTAGGAGATCGCGGCCATAGGGCGGGTCGAGATAGGCGAAATCGGCGGGGCGCGCGAGGCTGCGCGGGCCAAGCTTGGTGGCATCGCCCTGCACCACGGCAGGGGACGCGCCGAGGGCGGTGAAGTTCGCCCGCGCAAGGCTCACATCCCGATCCACGAACAGACAGGTTTCCGCCCCGCGCGACAGGGCTTCGAGCCCGACCGCGCCGGTGCCGCAAAAGACATCGAGCCAGACCGAGCCGCCGAGCGGCGCTTGGCCTAGCGGGGCATGGGCGAGGATATTGAACAAAGCTTCGCGGGTGCGGTCCGCTGTGGGGCGAACGTCCTTACCCGTCGGCGCGAGCAATCGCCGCCCGCGCCATTGGCCGCCGATAATGCGCATCGCCCGGTCTCCTTAGCGGTCCCGACCGGAAGGGCGGCGCGGTCCTGGCTTGCCGCCTGCGGGTTTTCCGCCGCTGGGACGACCGGCCCCGGCGGGCTTTCCTGCGCTGGGCTTTCCTGCGCTGGGTTTACCCCCGGCTTTTGCTCCGGCACGGGCCGCCGATCCGCGCGCGGCGGCGGCTTTGGCCATCGCCTTCTTCTTTTCTTCCCAGTTCATACCGCCGGTGCGCGGCTCGTCGAAGCGTTCTTCGCGCGGGGTTTCGTCCACTCGCCGCTCGGCCCGTTTGCGAACGACCATCGCGGGGCTGGGGCTCAGCGGTTGCGGCACGCGCGGGGCCTTCTCGTTGCGGCCCAATTGTTCGCGCAGAATGCGGGCGGGGATTTCCTCCACCGCGCCTTCCGGCAGATAGCCCAATTGGAACGGGCCGTAGGCGATGCGGATCAGCCGGTTCACCCGGTAGCCGAGATGGGCCATAACGCGGCGGATTTCGCGGTTCTTGCCTTCCGTGATACTCACCGTTAGCCAAGCGTTCGCAAGCCCCTGGCGCTTTTCCAGCACGGCTTCGATGGGGCCATAGCGCACGCCTTCGACCGTGACACCGTCCGCCAGCCCTGCGAGCGCGGCTTCATCGACATCGCCGTTCACCCGCACCCGGTAGCGGCGAATCCAGCCCGTGCTGGGAAGTTCCAAGCGCCGGGCAAGTTCGCCGTCGTTGGTCAGCAGCAGCAGGCCTTCCGAGGTGAGATCGAGCCGCCCGATGGAAATGACGCGCGGCATATCCTCGGGCAGTTTTTCGAACAATGTCGGGCGGCCTTCGGGGTCGCGGTGGGTGGTGACGAGCCCGGCGGGCTTATTATAGCGCCAAAGCCGCGTTGGTTCCTTTTCGGGCAACAGAACGCCATCGACGGTAATGCGGTCGGCCGCCGTCACCACGCAGGCGGGACTATCGAGCAGCTTACCGTTCACGGAAACGCGCTTTTCCTCGATCATCCGCTCCGCATCGCGGCGGGAGCAGATGCCCGCGCGGGCGATGCGCTTGGCGATACGTTCGCCCTCTTCTTTGAGAATAGCCTCTTTCGGCGCGGCGGCTTTTTTGGGCGCTTGCGGCTTCAGATCGTCGCTCATGCTGCGGACGCCGCGATGAGGGCGTTGAAAATGGCGCGGTCAGCCGGCGAGATATGATATTCCGGGTGCCACTGCACGCCGAGGCAGAAGCGCCGGGTGGGGTCTTCAATGCCTTCGATGACCCCATCGGGCGCGCTGGCGTTCACCAAAATCGACGCGGGAACGGCTTTGACCGCTTGATGATGGGCGCTATTCACCGGAATCCGCTCCTGCCCGACGATGCGGTGCAGGAGGGTATTGGCGGCAACGATCACCTCATGCCCGGCTTCGGTACGCGGATTGGGCTGTTCGTGCGGAATATCCGAGGGGATTTCGTCGGGCAGATGCTGCACGAGCGTTCCGCCCAGCGCCACCGCCAGAAGCTGCTGGCCGCCGCAGATGCCCAAAATCGGCAGATCTTTCGCCAGCAGGCCGCGCATCAGCGCGAGCTCGAAGGCGGTGCGCCGGTCCTTCGTGGTCACGGTCGCGTGCTTCACGGTCGCACCGAACAGGCTCGGGTCCACATCGAAGGCCCCGCCGGTCACGACGACGCCTTGGATATGGTCGAGATAGGCCAGCGCCAAATCAGGCTCGTGGGGCAGGCAGACCGGTAGGCCCCCCGCCGCTGCAATCGCGTCACAATAGTTCTGCCGAATGGCATACCAAGGTTGCTTGGCCCAGCCGCCCGCAGGTTCGGAATCGAGGGTCAGGCCGATAAGCGGCCGAGAAGGTTTCTTCGTCATGGCGCAAGATTAGGCCGAACGCTATGCTGCGACAACTGCTTGATAAAGGAGTGTGATACGCATGTTGACCGGAAAGACCGCCCTGGTAACGGGCTCCACCAGCGGTATCGGCCAAGGCATGGCCCTAAAATTGGCGGAAGCCGGGGCGAATATCGTCCTCAACGGCTTCGGCCCCGCCGACGAAATCGCCGCGCTGCGCACGCACATCGAAACTACCTATAAGGTTCAAGTCGATTATCACGGGGCCGATTTGTCCCGCGTCGCCGATATCGAAGACATGATGGCAATGGCAGCGGCTAAGTTTGGCCGGGTCGATATTCTCGTTAATAACGCCGGCATTCAGTTTACCGCGCCGACGCAGGATTTTCCGGTCGATAAGTGGGACGCGGTTATCGCGATTAACCTATCCAGCGCTTTCCATGCGATCCGCCTTGCGCTTCCGGCGATGCAGGCTGCCGGTTGGGGCCGGATCATCAATACGGCGTCGGTTCATGGCCTCGTTGCCTCGACCCATAAGATTGCCTATGTGGCCGCCAAACACGGCATCGTCGGGCTGACGAAGGTGGTCGCGCTCGAAAATGCGGGTAAGGGCATCACCTGCAACGCCATCGCCCCCGGCTGGGTGGCGACGCCGCTGGTGCAAAAGCAGATCGACGCGCGCGCGGCAGCCGAGGGTATTTCGGTGGACGATGCTCGCAAGAAGCTGCTGGGCGAAAAGCAACCGTCGATGGCTTTCGCCGAAACCGACCAATTGGGCGCGCTCGCGGTCTTCCTCTGCTCGTCGGCGGCGGATCAGATGACCGGCGTTACCCTGCCGATGGATGGCGGCTGGACCGCGCAATAGAGCGTGCGGTCTTCCGCCTATTGGGACCGGGCCTTCGCTGAAGCCGAAGCAGCTTCGGCGCGCGGCGAAGTGCCCGTTGGCGCGGTGGTGGTGGGGCCGGAGGGGCAGATTCTGGCGGCGGCGGGCAACCGCACCGAAGAATGGGCTGATGCCTCCGCCCATGCCGAGCTTCTCGCCTTGCGCGCTGCTGCCGAGGCGCTGGGTTCGCCCCGCCTCACCGGCTGCGATCTGTATGTGACGCTGGAGCCCTGCCCGATGTGCGCGGGGGCGATCAGCCATTTCCGCCTGCGCCGGGTTTATTTCGCCGCCTACGATCCGAAAGGCGGGGCGGTGGAACATGGCGCGCGCCTGTTCGACCAGCCGACCTGCCTGCA
Source organism: Elstera sp. (assembly GCF_044372965.1). Classification (NCBI taxonomy): domain Bacteria; kingdom Pseudomonadati; phylum Pseudomonadota; class Alphaproteobacteria; order Rhodospirillales; family Rhodospirillaceae; genus Elstera; species Elstera sp. The sequence goes on from NZ_JBILQX010000025.1 coordinate 18,639, forward strand.
CCGGCCCGAGGTTTATGGCGGGTTCCGGGAGCGGGAGGCGGCGGCGATGCTGCGCCGGTTCTTTGCCGCGCGGCGGTAGGAACCGGGCGCGCGATGGCTTACAATGGCTGCGAGACGGTGCGCGCGCAGGGGAACGAAATGGCTCAATCGGACATGCGGGTTCTGACCGCCGATATTCCGGCGGCGCTGGCAGAAAAGCTCAAAACGATGGCGGCAGACCGGGCGCAATCGCCGGATGTGATCGTTCAGCAGGCGCTCGCGGCCTGGATTGACGAGGAAGAGGAACGCTATCGGCTGACGCTGGAGGCCATCGCCCAAGTTGATGCCGGGCAGGTTGTTGCAGATGAGGACGTTCAAGCTTGGTTGGAAAGCTTAGAAACGGACACGCCCCTCCCGCGACCGAGATCAAAGTGACCGTCATATGGTCCGATCAGGCGTTGGAAGATATTGAACGCCTTTATAATTTCTTGAAATTGGACAACCCACGCGCGGCAATTAGAATGGTTAAAGAGCTGAGGCTTGCTCCGCAGCGGCTCCGCGCGATGCCTCGATTAGGACAAAGGATTTCTGAGTTTCCAGTCTCGGAAATCCGGCGGATGATTGTTGGGCACTATGAACTCCGCTACGAGATTCGACGCGAAGTGATCTATGTCCTACGCCTATGGCACGGGCGAGAGGAACGGCTCTAAGGCATTGAATAACGCCGATACAGCACCAGCGGGTCACCCGGCGCGGGTTCAATGAAGAGGCACAGGTCGGCGAGCGGCAGCCCTTTGGGAACCAGAGCGTCGAAAGCCGGGCGCAATCGGACCAGCGCATCGGCCCGCGCGGGCTCGGGCAGTGATCCCGTCAGGGTCAGATGCAGGCGGAATTCATCAAAGACGTAAGGATAGCCCCAACGCCGCAGATAGTCGGCTTGGCGTGTTGAAAGGTTCGGGCCGCGTTTGGCGATTTCGGCCTCGGTCAGCGGCGCGCGTAAGGGATCAAGCGCTTCGACGCAGCGACCGGCCAGCGCCGATAGCGCGTCCGGCGGGTTGATCGGGCAAAGGGCGAGAAACGAGCCGAGGCTTTGGACCGCGAGATCGAGGGGAACCGCCGTCAGGCTTTGCGCGAGGGCTTCCGTCGCGCGTTCAATTTCTGGCAGGCCGACGCCTGTCGCTGGGCGGAACGGTGCTTTCAGCGTCGCATGAAACCCGTAGCGGCGGGGGGCGTCGGTAATCGCTTCCCAGGCTTTTTCTTCCAGGCCCAGCTTGAGCGGCGGGACCCAGCGCCCGCGCGCGTCGCGCCCGAGCCACCGCGCGGCAAGCTCGGTGAGCGGTTGGCCTTCGGGCGGGGTCCAATAGAGCGCGACGCGGTAGGGGCTCACGCGACCCGCCGCCCGGCCCGCCAGACGCCTTGCACGATGGGCAACGGCGGCGCGCCCTCGTCCCGATGCAGGCGCACGCGCAGCAGATCGGCGCGTTTGCCGATTTCGAGACGGCCCCGATCATGGAGCCCTACGGCTTCGGCGGGGGTTGCCGTGGCAGTGGCCGCCGCTGCCGGAAGCTCGGCGTCGGTCGGGGCCAACAGGAAGACGGCCTGCAGCAGGCTGACCGGCATATAGTCGGAGGAAAGAATATCGAGCCAGCCGCGCGCCGCGAGATCGGCAGCGGCGATATTGCCGGAATGGGAGCCGCCGCGCACCAGGTTCGGTGCACCCATCAGCAGCTTCATCCCGGCTTGGCGCGATAGGTCGGCGGCTTCCAGGGTGGTGGGAAACTCGGCGATGCGCATGCCTTCGGCGGCGGCTTCGGCCACATGCTCCGGCTTGGCGTCGTCATGGCTGGCGAGGGGAAGGCCCAGGCGCTGGGCGGTAGCGACCACAGCCGCGCGCTGGGGGGCGGCGTAGCGCGCTTGCCGCGCCATGGTTTCGGCCTCGAAAGCCTGCATTTCCACGTCGGACAGGCTGAATTTCTTCTTATAGAAGTTGCGGTAATTGCCAAGGTCGGTGAACTGCCGCTGCCCTGGCGTGTGATCCATGATCGAGACCAGTTTTACCACGTCCGGCGTTGCCAGTTGCTCGACCAGATCCATCAAATCGGGGTAGGAGATTTCGCAGCGCAAATGCAGAAAATGTTCGGCGCGGGTCAGATCGTCGGCGCGGGCGGCGAGAATGGCGTCGGCCATCGTTTTCAGGCTTCGCACCCGCTCGGAGCCCTCGCGCACGTCGCCCAGGGCCAAAGCGTCAAGCACCGTCGTAATCCCGCTCCCCGCCATTTGTGCGTCATGGCTCAAGACAGCGGCCAAGGCGGGCCAGATTACGCCAGGGCGGGGCGAAAAATGCTTTTCAAGGTTATCGGTATGGAGTTCGATCAACCCCGGCAATAGATAGTCGCCGTCGCAATCCTGCGCGCCCGCTGCGCGACTAATGCCCGAGTCGAGGCCGACAATCTGGCCGTTCTGAACGATAATCGTGCCGTGAATGACCTCTTGCCGCAGGCATAGGCGCAGATTTGTCAGGATCATGGGTGGGTTGATCCTGGATGAGTGCGTCATTTATCTAGAACCTTTGTCCCGAAGACCGCTATGCTCGTTTTCGGTGTTAGAAATGAAAAGGCATTAGCAACGTGCGGCAAGCAGTATGGCAGAAAATCGCCGAGTCCTTGCAACAGGATATTCGCAATGGCCTGTTTGACGCAGATGGACGCCTGCCGACCGAAGTTGTGCTCGCCGCGCGTTTCTCTGTTAACCGCCATACCGTGCGCCAAGCGATTGGGCATTTGGCGGATTTGGGCATTGTTATGTCCCACCAGGGCCGCGGCGTATTTCTGCGCGATTCTGGGCTTGAGTACCGGGTGGGATCGCGCACGCGCCTGACCGATAATCTGATGCGCCAAGGGCGGCGGCCCGAACGGGAAGACCTTCATGCCGAAATCATTCCCGCCCCGCGCGCGGTTAGCCGGGCTTTGCGGTTGGCCATGTCCGCGCCGGTGCAGTGGCTCAGCTATCGCACGCGCGTGGAGGGGCGGTTGACGTGCCTCAACGATCATTATTTCGCCGCCGAGCGTTTCCCCGCGATTGGCGATAATTTTTTGCGCCTGGGGTCGATCACCGAGGCCCTGCGGGGGGAGGGTATCGAGGATTATTTGCGCGCCTCGACCCGAATCAACGCTCGCATCAGTTCGTCCAGCGAGGCCAAACTGCTCGACCTCAACCGGGGGCGACCGTTGCTTGTGACCTGGGGGGTTGATTGCGATCTGCTTGGCCGGCCGATTAGCGTCAATCAAGCTCGAATGGTCGCCGATTCCGTCACGCTGACCGTGGAGCGCGACGAATAGTCACTCCAAGGCTGATCATCCATAGTTTTGATACAGGTCAATGCCGCCCATCCCCCGAAGCCTAGTCTGCCCCCAACACGGCGCGCCCCAAGGGGGCCTGCCTCACCATCGAAACAAGGGGTTAGACGATGGCACTTCAATCGGGTTTCACCAAAGCCGCCGCGCTCGCGGTTCTTCTGCTGGGCGCAACCGGCGTGCAGGCCGCCGATCCCGCACCGGCAACCTTTAAGGCGGGCGATTTCATGGTGCGCGTGCGCGGCCTCGGCGTGCTGCCGGATGTGTCGAGCAAAGTTAGCGCGCCGGTGGGCGGCAAGGTCGACATCAGCAATGATTTTATTCCGGAAGTCGATTTCTCCTATTTCGTCACGCCGAATTTTTCGCTGGAGTTGATCGCGGGCACCTCGCGCCACAGCGTTACCGATAAAGGCTCGGTCGTTGGCGATACGCATATGGGAACGGTCCGGCTGCTGCCGCCAACCTTGACGGCGCAGTGGCATTTCCTGCCCAACGAGCGCATCAACCCCTATGTCGGCGCGGGCATCAACTATACGATTTTCTACGACGCTAAGAACGGCTCGCAGCATTCCGGCATTCGCTACGACGATAATTTTGGCTACGCCCTGCAAGCCGGGGTGGATGTGAATATTACCGGCAATTGGTACGCCAATCTCGACGTGAAGAAGATTTTCTTGAAGACCACGGCCCATGTGTCGGCCGCAAAAGCCATTCCGACCACGGCGAAAGTGGATATCGATCCGTGGATCGTCGGGATTGGGATTGGCTATAAGTTCTAACGCGCGATCCCTGCTGATACCGATTCCCTATCCCAAAGCAGGGTCTCTACCCGTCTCCGAGTTATCTCGGGGGCGGGTTTTTTTATGGGCGAATTGGTGGCTCTGGTTCGGGTCATTGGAATGCTCAGGCTTGACAGTATCAATAATGATACCAATAATTTGAATCAGTATTGAAATGGGGGTGATTCTCTTTCCGGGCGGCTTGGCCGGTTTCGGGTGGTTCTGGGGAGGTTTTGAATGCCAAAAGAGATTGACGCTATTGTCGGGCAGATGAAGATTTCACCCCAGAATATACGGCATGAAGACGCTAAAAAGGTCTGTGAATATTATTTCGGTCCGCCGCGCTAAAGCGCGACAAGCCATTGTGTGTTTAAGACATCGTGGCAGGGTGATCCTCGCGTGAATATACAGCGAGGAAAGGGTGGCAAGGCAAAGATTTATCAAGTGAAGCAGGTTCTTGCCGCAATTGATCGATTATTGCTCCAGGGGAAGGGAGAGGATGACGATGGTCGCTGATCGCTATACGTACCGTGTCGGATGGTCGGCTGAAGATGAAGAGTTTGTTGGGACGTGCGCCGAGTTTCCAAGCCTCTCCTGGCTTGATGCGGACGAAGACGAAACGTTCCGGGGTATCCGCAAACTCGTGCGGGAAACCGTCGTTGAAATGGCGGCTGCGGGTGAGCCCGTGCCGGAGCCCATCTCCTTGCGGCGATACTCGGGGAAATTTCAAGTGCGGACGACACCGGAAATTCACCGGCGTTTGGTGATCGAAGCGACCGAAGCCCAAGTATCGCTCAATCGCTTAATCAACAGTAAACTGCTGGGCTAGAGCCAACGGCCCAGCACCGCGTCTGTCTGCGTAATCCCAATCGGATTACCCTTCACGCTCATACCCTCCCAAACCCAGAGATGATGCTGGCGGATGGCGGCGGCGGGCAGGTGCGGGCGGTTGCGCGTGGTTTGGGCGTCGGCGATGACCTGGACGCGGTAGCCTTCACTGGCCGCGCGGCGCACGCTGGTGTCGATGCAAAATTCGGTCGCATAGCCACACACATAAATATCGGTCACGCCCAGGCGGGTGAGCAGGGCCGCAAGCTCGGTGCCCAAAAACGCGTCGCAGCTTTCTTTTGCGACCAGATGCTCGCCGTCGCGCGGCGCGATGGCGGCGGGCCACTGCCAGCTTGGGGTGTCGCGTTCGAAACTCGTGCCTGCCTCCTCATGCTGCACCATAATCACGGGCAGGCCTGCCTTACGCGCGGCGTCCTTTAGGCGGGCGAGCCGCTCCAGAATAATTTCGGCCTCGGCGGCGACGGGGGTATCGAACACCGCCTGCTGAAAATCGATGAGCAGCAGCGCGGCGTTGGGGGTGGTCATGGCGAGGGCCTTCGGTAGCGAGTAAGGCCGTCACCTCAGCATAGTTTAGCCGATCTGGGCAAGACCCGGCAGAATACCCATGCGCTGTTACGGATAACCGCAAAAGACCTGTGAAGTTTGCCATCAGGATTTTCCACAATAGGGCAAGATCCCACGCGGATTTGCGGATGTCCACAATAGTAGGCGGCCTTATTCCTGTCACAGTCGGCTCAATTTTGGTGCGCCTCTATTCCTCGGGCGTCCGAAAAAGAATCGAGAGGATGGGAGAAACCTCAATGGCTATTGCAAGCGCGCAGGCCCAGCCGCGCAAACCCTTCTATCGTCAACTCTATGTACAAGTCCTCGTCGCCATCGTACTTGGCGCGCTGGTCGGCATTCTTGCCCCGGATTTTGCCCAGAACCCCTGGATCAAAGCGATGGGGGATGGGTTTGTAAAACTCATCAAGATGATGATTGCCCCGATCATCTTCTGCACCGTGGTTTCGGGCATCGCCCATATTCAAGACGCGAGCAAAGTGGGGCGCGTTGGCCTGAAGGCGCTGTTTTACTTCGAAGTCGTCTCCACCTTCGCCCTGGTGCTCGGGCTTTTGGTCGGTAACATCGTCGAGCCCGGCGCGGGGTTTGTCGGCACCAAGGTCGATGCCGCCGCAACGGCAGGCTTTGCCAAGCAGGCGGGCGAAATGAAGACCATCGATTTCGTGATGGGCATTATCCCGGATTCGCTGATTGGTGCTTTTGCCAAGGGCGACGTGCTGCAAGTGCTGCTGGCCGCCATTCTCTTCGGTTTTGCGCTGATGTTCTTAGGCGACCGGGGCAAGACAATGCGGGGCTTTATCGATGATGCCGCCCACGCCGTCTTCGGCGTTATTGCCATTATCATGAAAGCCGCCCCGATTGGCGCTTTCGGCGCGATGGCCTTTACCATCGGCAAATACGGCCCCGCTGCCCTGGGCAATCTGCTGGGGCTGATCGCCACCTTCTATGTCACGGCGGCGCTGTTCGTCTTCGTCGTACTCGGCCTTATCGCGCGGATCGCGGGTTTCAGCATTTTCCGCTTCCTGGGGTATATTAAGGACGAGTTGCTGATCGTCCTCGGCACCTCTTCGTCGGAAAGCGCGCTGCCGCAGTTGATGGAAAAGCTGGAACGCCTCGGCTGCTCCAAGTCGGTGGTGGGGCTGGTGGTGCCCACGGGCTATTCCTTCAACCTCGACGGCACCAATATCTATATGACGCTGGCGACCCTGTTCGTGGCGCAGGCGATGGGCGTTCACCTCAGCTTCGGCGAACAGGTGACGATCCTGCTGGTGGCGATGCTGACCTCGAAAGGCGCAAGCGGGATTACCGGCGCGGGCTTCATCACCCTCGCCGCAACCCTCGCCGCCGTTCGCCCGGAACTGGTGCCCGGCATGGCGATTGTCTTCGGCATCGATAAATTCATGAGCGAATGCCGCGCCATCACCAACCTCTGCGGCAATGGCGTCGCGACGGTCGTCGTCGCCTGGTGGGAAGGCGAATTGGACCGCGACAAGCTGAACAAGGCCTTGTCGCGGAACATCGACCCGTCGGATATCGAGACGGCGCTGACGACGGGGGCGGAGAGCCGGACGGCGGCGGAATAGCGGCTGATTAGACAGGTTTTTCAGAATGCCGGTGTCGATTTCTGACACCGGCATTCTTTTTATTTCAACCGCGCCCCATGCCACGCCAAATGTTCAGCAATAAAGCTGGCGATGAAGAAGTAGGAATGGTCGTAGCCTTCCTGCCGTCGCAGGGTCAGCGGCTGGCCTGCTTTCGCGCAGGCGGCTTCCAGGAGTTCCGGCTTGAGTTGCGTGGTCAGAAAACTGTCGGCGGTGCCTTGATCGACCAAAATCTCGGGCACCCGTGCGCCGTCGTCGATCAGCGCGCAGGCATCATAGGCGCGCCACGCCGCCCGATCCGGGCCGAGGTAGCCGGTCAGGGCTTTTTCGCCCCAGGGGCAGTTCAGCGGCGAAACGATGGGGGCGAAGGCGGAGACGGAGCGGAAGCGGGCGGGGTTGCGCAGGGCAATGGTCAGCGCTCCGTGCCCGCCCATCGAATGGCCGCTGATGCCTTGCCGGGTCATATCGGCGGGAAATTCCGCAGCCACCAGGGCCGTGAGTTCCGTCTCTAAATAAGACCGCATGCGGTAATGCTGCGCCCAGGGCGCTTCGGTGGCATCCACATAGAAGCCCGCGCCGAGGCCGAAGTCATAGGCTTTTTCGGCATCGTCCGGCACGCCCTCGCCGCGGGGGGAGGTGTCGGGGGCGATCAGCATCAGGCCCAACTCGGCGGCCACCCGCTGCGCCCCGGCCTTCACGGTAAAATTTTCTTCCGTGCAGGTGAGGCCCGCGAGGAACCACAGAACCGGCACCGGCCCGTGTGCCGCCTGGGGCGGGGTGAAGACGGCGAAACGCATCGCCGTTCCTGTTTCCGCCGAAGAATGCTGATAGGTGGCCTGGGTGCCGCCGAAGCATTTCGCCTGGGAAAGCCGTTCCAGCGCCATTAGTAGACCACCACCGAGCGGATGGATTTGCCTTCGTGCATCAGGTCGAAGGCGGTGTTGATCTCATCGAGCGGCATCGTGTGGGTGATGAGGCTGTCGATATCGATTTTGCCGTCCATGTACCAATCGACGATTTTCGGCACATCCGTGCGCCCGCGCGCGCCGCCGAAGGCCGAGCCTTTCCACACGCGGCCCGTGACCAGTTGGAAGGGGCGGGTGGAAATTTCGGTGCCCGAAGGGGCGACGCCGATGATGATGCTCTCGCCCCAACCGCGATGGCAGCATTCCAGCGCTTGCCGCATGGTGTGGATATTGCCGATACACTCGAAGGAGAAATCGGCCCCGCCGCCGGTGATATCGACGATGGCTTCCACCACCTTGTCGCGGCCCACCGCGTCCGGGTTCACGAAATGGGTCATGCCGAATTTCTTCGCCATGTCGACCTTGCTGGGGTTGAGATCGACGCCGATGATTTTATCGGCCCCAACCATGCGCGCGCCTTGGATGACGTTGAGGCCAATGCCGCCGAGCCCGAACACCACCACATTCGCCCCGGCCCAAACCTTCGCGGTATACACCACCGCGCCGATGCCCGTCGTCACGCCGCAGCCGATGTAGCAAATCTTATCGAAGGGCGCGTCTTCCCGCACTTTCGCCAGGGCGATTTCCGGCAGCACCGTAAAATTCGAGAAGGTCGAGCAGCCCATATAGTGAAAAATTTCCGAACTGCGCTCGCAGGAAAACCGCGTGGTTTTATCGGGCATCAGCCCTTGGCCTTGGGTCGCGCGGATCGAGGTGCAGAGGTTCGAGCGCTGCGACAGGCAGGTTTTGCACTGGCGGCATTCGGGGGTGTAGAGCGGAATGACGTGATCGCCCACCTTCACCGAGGTCACGCCCGCGCCAATCTCCCGCACAATGCCCGCGCCCTCATGGCCGAGAATGGCGGGGAATTTGCCTTCGGAATCAAGGCCCGAGAGCGTGTAGGCATCGGTATGGCACACGCCGGTCGCCATAATCTCCACCAGCACTTCCCCCGCCTTGGGGCCGCCGATCTCGATGGTTTCAATGGTCAGCGGCTGATTGGCAGCCCAGGCAACGGCGGCACGGGATTTCATCGGGCGGGATCTTTCCGGCAAGCAAGAGATAGCGGCGTAAAGGTAAAGGCCGGGGCGGGGCGTCGCAATATGTTATCGTCGGGCGCGCTTTTCGCCGGGCGGTTACTTCTCCGATAGGGCGATTTTGACGCCGGGGCCTGCCGTGCGGGCTTCGAGCAGAAGACGGGCGGCAACCCCATCGGTCGGGTTCGCCTCGGCATAGGCGATCAGCCGGGCGAGCGCGTCGCCCGCGCTGGTGGCAAGGGCAATGTAAATATCGGCCCAATCACCGCCCCAGGGCGCGGGGACGGGCGAGACTTCCCACAGTTCAAGGTCAGAGTCGCGGCCAACCACGCGCACTTGAGCGACGGGACGGGCGGCCCAATCTGGCGCGGGCGGGGTTTGGTCGAGCACGCTTCGGCTGACCAATACCCGCGTGCCGAAGACCTTATTGGTGCCTTCTAAGCGGGAGGCGGCGTTTACCACATCGCCCGCCGCATCATATTTCAACCGATGCGCCGCGCCGAAACTGCCGACCGTCGCAAGCCCACTGTGAACGCCAATGCGGGTTACGCCCAAGCGGATGCCGCGCGCTGCCTGCTCTCGGCGGAATTTTTCGGCGACGCGGTCCAGCACCAGCGCGCACCGCAACGCCCGCGCGGCGTGATCGGGCGCATGATCGGGGGCACCGAAGAGCGCGAACAGGGAATCGCCGATAAAATCGATAATGATGCCCCCTGCGGCGGTCACTTCATCGGAGAGGGCGGCGAAATAGGCGTTCAGAATCTCGGTCACTTGCTCGGGCGCAAGCGTTTCGGCCAAGCTGGTCCAGCCCTGAAGGTCGGTGAACAGGGGGGTGACGGTACGGCGTTCGGGGCGAATGCCAATCGCCCCATCGCGGGTTAGCAGATCATCGACCACCGAGCGCGGTACATAGCGCCCGAACAGATCGCGGATTTGCTCGCGCTCCGCGAGCCCGTGCCGCATGGTCGCAAACGCCTCACTTGCAGCGCGCAGCTCGCGCAGGCCCGATTGGGGCAGCGGAACGGCGGCGTCCGGTCCATCAATCGCGATTTGGCGGGCGGCGTCGGCCAAGGCTTCGATGGGGCGGGCGAAGCGGGCGCTCAGTCCCCAGGCCGCGCCAACCGCGCCCAATAGAATCACCCCACCGAGGGCGGCCAAAACGATCAACCCGGCGCGCTGATCGGCGATTAAATCACCCTGATAGTAGGAGCCGATTACCCAAGGCTCATCGGTTCCGGCGTTCATCGTGCGCCAGGCCGCAATCGTGCCGTCCGCCATGCGAACCCGGCCCACGGTGCGGTCGGCCTCCATCCACAGGGCGGGAAACGCCTCAAGCTGCGCGTCGGCCAGCAGGGCCCGCGTTGGCAGCTCCATCAAGGACCGTCCCGCCAACGCGGGGTGCGCAACCACCAGATCGCGGCCATAGAGAATGAAGGGCACTTGCCCGGCGGGGCGGGGCAAATCGCGCAAGAAAGTGGAAAGCTGGTTAAGGGTGAGCGTGACGGTCAGCCGCCCTAAGGGTTTCCCGTCGCGGCGCAAAGGAGCTTCAAACGCTATTTCCGGCTGTTGCGTGACGGTATCCAGCGTCGGGGCCAGCCAGCGCGGCACTTCGGTAGGGCCGGGGAGGGCGGCATCGAGCGGCGTTTGCGTCGGATGATACGGGTCTGCCCCCGTCCAGCGCGTTAACCGGCCGGGGGTCGCCACGCGCAGGCGCGCGGCTTGGGGAACCGCTTTCAGGAGAACCGAGACCGTCTCGGCAAAAGCGGGGGTGCCCGGCTCAAGACGGCCATCGTCCACCGCCTGCCGAAGCGCCTGGGCGAGGTCTACGACCCCATCGACCCCGGCGAGCAGAAAGCCCGCCGTTTGCTCCAAGGTTGCGGCCGCGCGGGCATCCATCAGCGTGTCGCTCGCCTGCCGAGCGCCGCGATAGCCGAGCAAGAGGGAGGCTATCACCGCCGCCCCGACTAGCGCGCCGACCGCAGCCGTAAGCGCGGCGGCGATTCCAATGGTTCTTGGGGCCTGTTTGGGGGGCATTCGCCAGATCCTATCGTCGTGTCCACGCGCCATCGGCGGAGGGACTATGACCTAACATATCGAAAAATAACCGTTAAAAGCACCTTGGTTCAGCGAGCATGGCGAGGGCGATAAAATGCTGCTGGCGCGGGCGAGCGGCACCGACGCGGCCCGCTTTTGAGAAAACTGGAACCGGTTGCACGCCGACGGCGCCCGTCGAATCCCCGCTTAACGCAAGCGCGCCCACCAGCGCTTTGCCCAAGCACGCGCGGCGTTGATACCCGCGCGGGCCGCCTGCCATAGGGGTTGTCGATCAAGCCAGCCATGAACCCGCGCGCGCCACTCTATAATGAGCCGATGCGCCCAGGCGATGATCGTGAAGGTCAGGAGTTGCGACCGGCATTCCCGCCAGAGCGTGACCACCATCAACCCGCCCAGCATTTTCAGCGCCACCAGCACGCCGAGCCCCACCCATAGATGCCCCGTGCTGACCAGGCCAAGCGCGGCAACCTTACCGCCCTCGGCGATCCCCAACAGAAGGCTGAAGAGAATTAAGGCTTCCCATTTGGAGCGCTGGCGCAACCAGCGATGCAGCGCTTCTAGCGGGAAAGCCCGGTCCAAAACCCGGCGCAGGGCATCAAGCAGCCCCCAAGCGAGTTCTTCCAGCAGCACGAATGCGCCAAGAACGATGGCCGTTATGCGGCGCAGGAGGGTTTTCAGCATGGCGGTCTTAATCCGTTGGTGCTTTTCTAAGGAACCAGAAAAGCCACGTTACGGTTAATCCGCAATTCTCATTGCAATGCTTCTGGAATAGCTTTTTTGAGAAAGCCAATACTCTCAACAAATTCAATCGCTTACGAGAAAATTTGGCGGATGGGGAGTCCGTTGAACTAAGGGTTTTCGGGACTTTCTCGGACACCCTCGGAAAATTATATCCTATTGATATTGCTATCATATTTTCCGATAATGTCCAAGAGGCTCCAGCCCCATCCAGAAAAA
>NZ_JBILQX010000179.1:0-7318 GCF_044372965.1 Elstera sp.
ACAATGCTTCTTCCGCCGATATGCAGAACCCGGTTTTGCTGGCGGCCTTGCGGGGGGAAATGGATGCCGGGCGGGTGGCAGCCTTAGGGGCGTCGGTCTATGGGCCGGAGGATGCCGCCGCCGTTATTGCCACACCGGGCTTCAAAAGCGTTCAGATCGCCTTTTCGGTGCTCGACCAGCGTTGCCGGGCGGTTTTCGCGCAAGCCGAAGCCGCCGGGGTCGGTCTCGTTGTCCGCTCGGCCTTGCTCAAGGGCGCGCTCACATCCCGCGCGCGCTTTCTGCCGCCCGCCCTGGCCCCGCTCGCCGAGGCCGCCGATCAAGTTCGGACACTGGCAAACTGCCCCTGGGAGGAGCTTCCAACCCTGGCATTACGCTATGTTCTTTCCATCGGGGCCCCAGTTTCGGTCGTTCTGACGGGGGCACAGTCCCAGGCCGAATTGAGCGATGCTCTCGCGGCGCTTGCCCTCGGGCCGCTGCCAGCCGAGCTGATGGAGAGGCTCGACGGCTGCGGGCTGACCGATGACGCTTTGCTGAACCCTGCCCGCTGGCCCGCGCTCACCTAAAATGTATCACCTGCATTGGACAGGTCAGCCTCGCGTGCTAGCTTATTGGCAGACTTAGGTTAACTGTCCCGTTCTGGGCCGAGGATCGACCATGACCGAGCTTGCACTCTTGGGCGGCAGCCCCACCATTTCCACCCCGTTCAAGCCGTTCCGCACGATGGGCGCGGGCGAGGTGGCCGCCGTTCAAGCCGTGGTGGAAAGTGATTGCCTATCGGGCTTTTACGGAAGCTGGGGCGATGAATTTCTCGGCGGCCCGAAGATCAAGGAATTCGAAGCGGCCTGGGCGAAAGCCTTTGCGGTTAAGCACTGCGTTTCGGTTAATTCCGCCACCTCGGGCCTCTATGCTGCGCTGGGGGCGGTCGGAATTTCGCCCGGCGACGAGGTGATCGTTCCGCCTTACACGATGTCGGCTTCGGCCGTTGGCCCGCTGGTCTACGGCGGCATTCCCGTGTTTGCCGATATCGAGCCGGAAACCTTCGGTCTCGATATCGCCTCGGTCGAAGCCAATATTACGGAAAAGACCAAAGCCATCGTGGTGGTGAACCTCTTCGGCCACCCGGCGAACCTGCACGCCATGCGCGCCCTCGCCGATAAGCACGGGCTTATTCTGATCGAAGATAATGCCCAAGGGCCTTTCGCCACCGAAAACGGCAAGTTTGCGGGCACGATCGGCCATATCGGTGTGTTTAGCCTCAACTACCATAAGCACATCCACACCGGCGAAGGCGGCATGTGCGTGACCGAGGATGATCGGCTCGCCCTGCGCATGCAGATGATCCGCAATCACGCCGAAAACATCGTCGAGCCCACCCAGCACGATGATCTCGCCAATATGATCGGCTTTAACTACCGCATGACCGAACTCTCGGCGGCGGTTGGCATTGTTCAGCTTGAACGCGCCGAGGAATTGATCGGTAAGCGCGTCCATATCGCCCATCGGCTAACCGAAGGCACGAAAGACCTGGAAGGTTTTACGCCGCCGGTCGAGCGCCCGGGCTCCCGCCACGTCTATTACGTCTGGACGCCGAAGATCGACCCCGCAGTCATCGGGGTTCCCCGTGACGTCCTAGTGAAGGCGCTTGCCGCCGAAGGCGTGCCGATCTACCAGGGCTATGTGCGCCCGCTCTACCTGCTCCCGGCCTTCCAAAAGCGGATGGCGATGGGCCGCGATCATTTCCCCTTCACGCTCACGAACCGCTCCTATGGGAAGGGCCTGTGCCCCGTGGCGGAAGAGATGCACTTCAGCCGCCTGCTGGCGTTTGAAACCTGCGCGCATGATCTCAGCGAGGCCGACATCGACGCCGTGATCGCGGGCATTCGCAAAGTCCATAGCCAGCGCCATAAGCTTATTCCGCAGGCTGCCGAATAGGATGAGCGAACGGATTATTGCCAGCATCGAAGCCCGCATGGGCTCCTCCCGCCTGCCGGGGAAGGTGCTGATGGATATTCACGGCAAACCCGCCCTGGCGCGGCTGGTGGACCGCCTGCGCGCCTGCCGTACCCTCACCGATATCGTGGTTGCCACCTCCACCGACCCGCGCGACGATGCGATTGCCGAGTGGGCGCAGGCCTATGGCGTCGCTCTGTTTCGCGGCAGTGAAGAGGATGTGCTGGACCGGGTGGCGAAGGCGCAAGCCTCGCTCGCCAGCGATATTGTTGTGGAAATCACCGGCGACTGCCCGCTGCTCGACCCGGAGGTGATCGACCTGGGCGTCGAAAGTTTTCTCGCTAACCCGTGCGATATTCTCACCAACGCGCGGATCGAGAGCTACCCGGCGGGCACCGATGTGCAGGTCTACCGCCTGGCCGCCTTGCAAGATGTGGCGGCCCGGATCAACGATCCTGCCGTGCGCGAGCATGTAACGCTCTATTTCTACGAAAACCCTGAACTCTACCGCTGCATCCACCTGCTCGCCCCCGCCTCCTTACGCTGGCCCGGCCTGCGCTGCCAGTTGGATTATGCCGAAGATCTGGACTTCATCCGCGCCGTCTATGCCGACCTCATGCCTCTGCATGGCCCGCTGTTCGGCTTGCCCGTGCTGATCGATCTGCTGAAGCGCAAGCCGGAATTGGCCGACATCAATATCCATTGCGTCGAGAAAGCCGCGCGATGAGCCTGCGGACGGCGCTGATCGGCTTTGGAAAAATGGCTGATACCTATGCCGAAGATCCGATTATGGCCCGGCATTATCGTTATGCCGCCCATTCGCAAGTTCTAGCGGAGCACCCCGCCTTCACGTGGGACTGCGTGATCGATCCGTCCCCGGATGCGCGGGATCGGGCGAAAGAGCGTTGGGGCATCGCGCAAACTTTCGCCACCGTTACCGAGGCCGCCGCCGCAGGCTATGCGCCCGACTGTTTGGTGATAGCAACGCCGCCTACTTTACGCGCCGCGGCCTTGGAGCCTTTGCCCTCGGTCAAAGCCATTCTGGTCGAAAAGCCACTCGGCCCGTCGTTGGCAGAGGGCGAAGCGCTGATGACGCTGGCCCGCGCGCGGAATGTGATGGTTCAGGCCAATATCTGGCGGCGCGCCGATGAAACCCTGCGGCGGCTCGCGGGCGGGCTGCTGGCCGAAAAGCTTGGGCGCGTGCAAGCGGCAACGCTGATCTACGGTAACGGCCTGCATAACAATGGCTTTCACATGATTGACCTCACCCGAATGCTATTGGGAGAGGTTGTCGCTGTTCAAGCCTTCGGCGGGGCTATCCCCGGCCCGCATCTGCCGCTCCAAGGGGATTTCGATCTGCGGTTTGCCCTGCACCTAATGGGCGGGGAAATCGTACTGGCCCAGCCGGTGGATTTCCGCGCCTACCGAGAGAACGGGTTTGATTTTTGGGGTACCGAAGGCCGCCTGTCGGTCTGGCAAGAGGGGCTCACCTTCGCCCTTGCCCCCCGCCGCGATAATCGCGCCATGCGCGGCGAAAGCGAGATTGCCAGCGACGCGGCGGAGCTTCTGCCAACCACTGTGGGAACCGCCCTCTGGCAGATGTACGATAATTTGGCCGATGCCGTCGCCGGGCGCGCGCCGCTCTGGTCGCCGGGTGAAAGCGCTTTGCAGGTGGAGCGTGTCGTCGCCGCCCTGGAAGCCTCACTCTCGGCGAACGGCGCAAAAATCGAGGTCGCCTATGTCTAGAGTCCTGGTTTTCATTGAAGATCCCGGCGCCGCCAACTACGCACTGCCGCTGTTGCCCCCCCTCGGCGCGACCCTTTGGACGGCCCCAACCCTGCTGCCCTATCTGGAAGCGCGCGGCGTTCGCCCTGCCCAAGTGATCGACGGGCCAACCACCGACCTGCCCGCCGAAACCGAATTGCTGCTGATTGGCACGTCGGAAAATCTGCAAACGGCAGCCCATGATCTCGTGCGTCAAGCCAAAGCGCGCGGCATTCCTTCCGTTGGCATGATTGATTTCCCCGCCAATGCTGCTGCGCGCTTTCGTGGCGAAACGCGCGCCCCGCTCGCCCATGCGCCCGACTGGCTCCTGGTTACGGATGACGGCACCGCCCGGCATTACGAAGAGCTTGGCTTTCCGGCGGATAAGATTGGCCGCGTCGGCCATCCGCATTTCGATACCGTCCTCGCTCTGCGGGAGAAGCTTGAACAAGAGGGCGTCGCCGCTGTTCGCCGCCGCTTGCTCCCGGAAGTACCGGAGGGGCAAAAGCTTGTGGTCTTCCTCTCGGAAATCTCCGGCGGGCTCGACCCGCAGCAATACCGCCGGTCGCCCGAGTATAGTCTCGACGGGCGCGGCGGGCGCGACGACCGCACCGGTATCGTCATCGAAGCCTTTCTCGACGTAAGCGCCGCGCTAAGCCCACGCCCCTACCGGCTGCTGCGCCTACACCCGAAGAACATGCGCGACGAGTTCGGGGCCTTGCTCGACGAGTTCGACGGCATTAGCCAGGCCGGAACACCGCTGGAAATGGTCTTCGCCTGCGATCTCGTCTGTGGGATGACGACGATGCTGCTCTACGAAGCGGCCTTGCTGGGGCGTCCGACCTTAGCGATTCTCCCCCGCGCGGCTGAGGGCGCGTGGTTGCCAACGATTGCTTCGGGCGTTACCCCCGCCGCCATCACGCGCCCCGCCCTCAGCCGCATGCTGCCCGCGCTGCTAAACGCAGGCCAGGGCAATGACTTGCGCCCAGAGGCCTCGCTGCCCCGCGCCCTCGCCTTCCTCCAATCAATAGCGCCTTAGGAGACTGACCGATGAGCGTACCGTCCCGTCGCCTCGATACCGAGCGCCTGTTCGTCGATCCCTACTCGCAGGCCTATGTGACGCCCGCTTATGTAGGCTGGCTGAACGATCCCGAAGTGGTGAAATATAGCGAAAACCGCTATCGCACCTTCACGCTGGAAGGGTGCGTGGACTATGTGGCCTCGTTCGAGGGCTCGTCTAACTACCTCTGGGCGATTGTGCGGAGAGATACGGGCAAGCATATCGGCAATATCAACGCCTATGTAGACTTGCCGAATAAGCTCGCCGATGTTGGCATTATGGTTGGCGAGCGCGCGTGTTGGGGCGGCGGCTACGGGCTTGAGGCCTGGAAAGCTGTATGCTCTTGGTTACTGACCGACGGCGGGATGCGCAAAGTCACGGCGGGCACGCTCGACACGAATATCGGTATGAAGCGCATTATGGAGAAATCTGGAATGATCCCGGATGGTCGCCGCGTGCGCCAGTACCTTAACGCCGGCGCTGAAGTGGACGTAGTGTACGCAGCCCTATTCGCGGCTCCCTAAGGCCGGAACTCGGCCAGCGCTTGCTTGACCTCTTTTAGTACGCTGGCCCAATCCCCCCGCTTCGGTTGACGAAACAGCCGGGCGGAGGGATACCAGGGGCTATCGGTCCGATCAAGCAGCCAGCGCCAATCGGGCACGAACGGCAGTAGAATCCACACGGGCTTGCCCAGCGCCCCCGCGAGATGCGCGACAGATGTATCGACCGTGATGACCAAGTCGAGCGCCTGAATCGCGGCAGCGGTATCCGCGAAATCGGAAAAGCCCGACGTAAGATCGATCACACCCGCCCGCGCCAGGATGCGCTTTGTCTTTTCTGAGGTTCCAACCTGCAGTGAGGACCAATAAACCCCCTTAAGATTCAGCAAACTTAAGAATGTTTCTGGCAAAATTGATCGTTGCCTATCGTTGATGTGACTGGGATTTCCCGCCCAGACCAAACCAACAGAAATTTCAGCCGCTGCCGGGCGCACCAGATGCCGAACCTCATTAGGCACTGCAAGATAACTCTGGGGTGCATAAAGTTTATCAGGGGTCTCGCCCAGAAGCCATGGCAGCGAAGGAATCGCAGCGCGCAGATCAAAGGCTGGCAGCGCGTCACCGCTTGAGATGACCTGTGCATTTGGAAAACTCGCCTGCATCAATCGACACAAACTATTTTGCACCTCAAGTATAACATGATTCCCATTCCCCTCTAGATTTTGTACGTACCGTACGAATTGAATTGTATCACCCTGACCTTGTTCCCAGTAAAGAAGCAAACGTTTTTCTTTAACCGGCTCTCCCAACCAAGCAGGCTGCGCAGCAATTTCAGAATGAATATTAAAGGCTGAGCTTAGTAAGCGGCTCTCATAGTCGCCCCTCGCCCCCGTCCAGTCGCCGGTTAATAGTTTCAACTGCCCACGGTTAAAAGTAAATTCTCCAACATGGGGAGCGAGCGTTACTGCGGTATCAAAAGCGGTCCGTGCGGCCGAGTATTGACCAAGCTCCACAAGCGCGTTTGCGAAAATATTGTAAGGGGGGGCCCAATTAGGCTCTAGCGATATGGCTTTTTCAGCTTCACTCGCTGCACGATCAAATTGTAACTTATAACTAAAAATATCCGCCCTCAACGAATAGTATAATGCTCTGGAAATTAATTTATCTGGAGCGCGATCTAATAGAGACAAAGCCAGCTTGAAATTTTTGGCTTCTATTGCTTCACGTATTTTTGAAATATATTCAGACAATGCTAGTCTCAACTCACATAAGTAAGATGGCTCACATACTGCGAGCCATCCGCGACCTATAGATTTAGCTATATAAATAGGTTCATAATCGAACCCTTGGCTGGCTTATTGAAGCTCGTACGATCGGCCCGAACCTCAACATTCGCCTGAGAAAACTCAAAATTAAGCGAAAGGTTTTTTAAAATACTTTCCTGCCTCTTCTCAAAAGCCTGAATGTCTTTCAAAACAGCCAATTTCTCGACAGAGATCTTCTTATCGATCGTTTTATCGAGATCTTGCATCTTTTTTACAGCTTGCTCTTGCCGGAGCTTAGCAATATCAAAATCTTGCGTTAACTTTTGCCGGAGCAAACCGAGCGTTTCACCGAATCCCCGTGACAAACCTAAATTAACTTCAATCGGGTCTGAACTGGTAGAAACAAAAACCCCAACGGCCTGTTGGCGATCAAGCATAGAAGCATAGCTTGAAAAATCCCCGAGGCCTGAAGGGTTCTTAGACGTTTTAAAAGAGGTTGTCTTATCGTAAAAACCACCTTCATAGTAGCTATTAGGAATAAGAGTCCTCAGGGCGTTATTGAGCTGATCGCGCAAGCTATTGTACTCGGCCTCAGCAGTCGGCGCAACACTGCTGGCAGCGTCGCTTAGTTTTGGCATTATATTGTTTAAAAAATCCGTTACTTTCTTAATATTTGTACGAGATTTCTCTAGGTAACTATCGAAATTTGTCTTCTGAGTTTCCGCAACCTTACGCTGGCGACGCAGATCACCCAACTGCGGCTCAAGCGCCGCGTCCAT
>NZ_JBILQX010000026.1:0-30030 GCF_044372965.1 Elstera sp.
CGGTTCCCTTGGCCCGCGTCGTCACATAGGGCTCGGTCAGGCGCTCGCGTTGCTCCGTCGGTAGCCCCTTACCATTATCCGTGACAAGCAGTTTGGTTGCGAGTGCATCTTGCACCAAGGCCACGCTAATGCGCCCCGGCGGCAGGTCTAGACTCTTGGCATCGCGCCCGTCGATCGCATCAATGGCATTCTGAACGAGATTCATCACCGCCTGCCGGATTTGCCGACCGTCACAGCGCACCGACTTTACGGATTCCGGTAGGCTGAGATCGAAAGAAACATCGGGGCGGGCCGAGCGTTGCAGCATCATGACTTCGCGCAAGACCTGAGGCAGGTCTTCAGGCTTCATCACTGGCTGCGGCATCCGGGCAAAGGCGGAGAATTCATCGACCATCCGGCCGATATCGCCCACTTGCCGCACGATGGTATCGGTGCAGAGGGTAAACGTCTCAGGATCGCTCGTTATCTCTTTGAGATATTTACGTTTTAACCGTTCAGCCGAAAGCTGGATGGGCGTGAGCGGGTTCTTAATTTCATGGGCGATTCGCCGCGCCACATCGGCCCAGGCCGCAGTCCGTTGCGCCGCCAGAAGTTCGGTAATATCGTCGAACGTGACGACATAACCCTGGGTTTGCCCACCCGCCAATACTTCCGCGGTAACGCTGACCAACAGCGTTTGCGCCCGCCCTTCGCGATTGATCCGAACCTGCCCATCGGCGCGACTGTCGGCCCGTCCCCGCGCGGTTTCGAACAGCGGCAGCATTTCGGGCACGATCGCCGCGAGCGGTTGGCCCGTCTGGGGGCCGAGATCGATCCCCAACAGAGCCCCCGCCGAGCGGTTGCCCATGGTCAAATAACCTTCGGTGTCGAGCCCCAGAACGCCAGCCGAGACCCCCGCCAGCACCGCTTCGATAAACCGGCGGCGCTCGTCCAACTGGCTATTGGTGGCGAGCAACGCATGACGTTGCTGATCGACTTCGCGGCTCATGCGGTTGAAGGCGCGCGCGAGCGAACCCAACTCGTCGTCGCCCGGCATATCCGGCACCCGCGCCGAAAAATCGCCAGCGCGGATACGCTCGGCGGCGGCAATAATAACGGAGATGGGCTTCACCAGATTGGTTGCAACTGCAAGCCCGATGGACGCCGCCAGCACCAGCAACAACAGGGCAAGCGCGAGATAGACCAGCCCGAAGGTGGCTTGAATCTGCGAGCGCTCCCCTTCCAGTGCCTCATAGGCATCGACCGCGCTCGCGGTTTCCTGCACATAGGAGATGACGCGCGGATCAACCGGGCGGCCAACGTAGAGATAGCCGTCGAGACTATCGAGGCGAATCAGGGCGCGCACCCGATCGTCGTCGGTATTGGTCATCACCGCGGCCTCGCCACGCCGGGCTTGGTCGAGCGCCCAGGCCGGAATTGGCTCGAACTCCAGTCGGAAGGTGAGCCCCGCCCGCGCCAGAACCTGGCCGTCGCGCCCGAGAACCAGCGCTTCCGATAGGTTTCGTAGCCCCGCCTGGGTCGTGACCAAATCGCGGAACCAGACCGGATCGGCAAAAAAACGCGGCGCTTCGCGGTCGAGATCGACCGCCATCGACAGAATATCGCCTTTGATCGCGAGGTTATGTTCTTGCAGGTAAGCGTCGGCAATGGCTTTCGAGCCATCCAAAGCGCTGCGCACCCGCTCGGAAAACCAACCGTCGACCGAGAGGTTTAGAAAAACGACTGAAAAGACAGCGACCAGAATCGTCGGGGCAATTGTGACAGCGCCGAACAGCATAACCAGCCGCACATGCAGCCGCGACCCCGCAAGCCCCCGCCGCCGCTCGGTCCAAAGCTCCACCAACCGCCGCACGATGACGGTGGCGAGCGCAAGCAGCAGGACGAGATCGAGAATCAGCAACCACGTCGCCCAACCGCGCCCAACCGACACGAATGGCCCGGCCCCTGTCAGCGCGGCATAGGTCGCAGCGCCAGAAAACGCCATCAGGACAATAAGCAGCAGAATGACTTTGCGGCCCAAGCCGCGCGCATCGGCCCGGCGCTGCAACCATGAGCCCAGCCCCCCTGACCGGGCGGTTTGGGCTCGCTCAATCTCTCTCTGTATTGGTCGTTCGGAGGGGAGCCCCCCCCGGTCCAGATCCGTCACCGGCGCTCCTCACCGCATCCCGTGGCGCGTTGAAGATGCGCCCGGTTAAGCACCTACCTTATCCCGCGCATGACCTGAATGTCCAATTCCCGAATTTTCTTGCGCAGCGTATTGCGGTTGAGTCCCAAGAGTTCCGCCGCTTTGATCTGATTTCCCCGCGTTGCCGCTAAGGTCAGCAGCAGCAAGGGGCGCTCAACTTCGCGCAGCACCCGGTCGTAAAGACCGGCAGCGGGAAGCTGATCCTTATGGGCGGCGAAATAATCCTTCAGATGCCGCTCGACCGCCCCACTGAGATTATCGCTTTCCGGGGCGCGGTCTTGGGCAGGTTCGGGCGCGCTATCGGCCAATTCCTGCTCGATAACGTCAGCACCGATCACCTCTTGGCTATAGAGGGCTGCAAAGCGCCGCATCATGTTTTCAAGCTCGCGCACATTGCCCGGCCAGCGGTGCGCCCGCAGCCGGTCGAGCGCGGCTTGACTGAGCGATTTTTGCGGCAGCCCCTCGTTTGCGGCGATTTTCAGGAAATGCCGGGCCAGCGCGGGCACATCTTCGCTGCGCTCGCGCAACGGCGGCAGACGGATCGGCACAACGTTTAGCCGGTAAAATAAATCTTCGCGGAACTGCCCGAGCCGAATGAGTTGGCGTAAATCGCGGTGAGTGGCAGCGACGATACGGACATCCGCTTTAATCGCCGTGCGTCCGCCAACGGTGGTATATTCCCCTTCTTGCAGCACGCGCAGCAACCGGGTTTGCGCTTCGAGCGGCATATCGCCGATTTCATCGAGAAATAGCGTGCCGCCCTGGGCCTGCTCGAACCGACCAACCGACCGGCTGTGCGCGCCGGTGAAAGCTCCCTTCTCGTGCCCGAACAGATCGGATTCGATCAGCTCGCGTGGAATGGCGGCCATATTGACGGCGACGAACGGCCCGCCCCGGCGCTTGCCGTAATCGTGCAGCGCGCGGGCGACCAACTCTTTCCCCGTCCCGCTCTCGCCGGTGATCATCACGGTCAAATCGGTGCCCATCAGGCGCGCGAGCACCCGATAGATTTCCTGCATCGCGGGCGACCGGCCGATGAGCGGTAATTGCTCTTCCCCTTCCACCATGTCACTGGGGATGGAGGAGACTTCGCCCTGAACGGTCAGCGCCCGCTGCACAATCCGCATGAACTCGTTGAGATCGAAGGGCTTCGGCAAATAATCAAACGCGCCGACTTCGGTGGCTTTTACCGCCGTCATCAACGTGTTCTGGGCGCTCATCACGATTACGCGCAGATTCGGGCGCAGCCGCCGGATGCGCGGCACTAAATCGAGCCCATTGGCATCGGGCATGATCACGTCGGTGATGACCAAATCGCCCTCGCCGGCCTCCACCCACGACCACAGGGTCGATGCCGTCGCCGTGGTACGGACCTCATGGCCGAGCCGGGTGAGAGCCTGGGTGAGCACCGTCCGAATAGCGCGATCATCGTCTGCGACCAGAATGGTGCTGCCTGTCATACGTTGCCTCTCATCTTTTTCCTCACGCAACCGCGTCAGCGGTTCGGCACCATCGGCAGATAAACCCGGAAAATGGTGCGCCTCGGTTGGCTATCCACTTCCACCACGCCGCCATGATCGCCGATAATCTTGGCAACTAATGCAAGTCCCAGGCCGGAACCATTTGTCTTCGTCGTGACAAAGGCATCAAAGAGATGGGGTTGAAGATCGTCCGGGATTCCGTCGCCATTATCCTGCACGGTTACAACCAACGGCAGATGAACCCGCGTTTTTGTACCCGGCACCTCCAGGCGCACCCCATGCTGATAAGCGGTTTTCAGGGTTATTTCCCCGCCGGGTGTCGGCGTCGCCTCGGCAGCATTCTTGATGAGATTCAAGAACACCTGCACGAGAAGGTCGCGGTTCCCATAGACTGGCGGCAGCGACGGATCATAAAGTTCAATAAAGCGATGATCCCGCGCAAAGCCAGACTGCGCCAGTTTGCGAACATAATCTAAAACCTGATGGATATTCACCGGCTCGCGCTGCAAAGCCCGGCTATCGGAGAAAACTTCCATGCGGTTGACCAGTGCCTTGATTCGGTCGACCTCATCGACGATCAAGCGGGTGAGCATTTGATCGTCGGGCGAGGCCGCCGTTTCCAGCAATTGCGCCGCCCCGCGAATGCCGCTGAGCGGGTTTTTAACCTCATGGGCCAGCATCGCCGCCATCGCCGTTACCGACCGTGCCGCCCCCCGGCTGGACATTTGCTGATCGATTTTGGAGGCGATCGTTTGCTCACGCACGGCAATCAGCAAGGTTCCCGGCCGCTCGATCACCGGCGTCACATCCACCGTCACCCGCCGCGCGGGCAGTCGCGGGCCTTCGAGCAAAACCCCATGTTCGGCCACACTACGGCCCTTGCCCCGGCAGAGCGACACTAAGGCTAAGAGGGGGCTATCGGCGGCAAGATAATCGGTCAAGGCCCCGCCCAGGGCCTGCGCCGAGGACACGCCAAGAAACTGTTCGGCGCTAATATTCAGCAAACGGATACGGTTATTCTCATCAAGAATAACAATAACATAGGGTAAGGCATTGATTAAAATATGCTCTTCAACGGGTTGAAGCGCTTTTGCGGCGGCGCGCCGCGAAACGGGCGAGGCGCTTGTCATGCGGCCATCTCCCGCACTGCGGCGGCTTCGAAGAGCGGATCGAACGCGGCGATCACCGGCTCCGGCTGGGTAGCGCGGTTAACGATCGCGCGAAAATCGGCGAGCGCCGGATCGTCGGCCGTCAGCAGTGCCTCGCCATACCAAGCCAAATGCTTGCGCGCAATCCTAAGCCCCTGCTCCACCCCGTAATGCCCCAACAAGGCTTCGAAATGATCCTGCAAAATCAGCGCTTTCTGCTGTAAACTTGGATCGGGCCGCACCGCGCCGTTCGCCAGAAAAGCGGCGACTTGCCCGGCAAACCAGGGCCGACCGCAGCAGCCGCGCCCGATCATCACCCCCGCCGCGCCCGATTGATCCAGCGACGCGCGCACGTCGGCCAGAGATTGAATGTCGCCATTGACGATAACAGGCACGGAAACCGCTGAAACGGTGGCGTGCACGCCGCGCCAATCGGCGCTTCCCGTGTAGAATTGCATGCGGGTGCGCCCGTGAACGGTGATCATCTGAATGCCCGCATCCTCGGCCTTTTTGGCGAGGGACGGCGCGTTCAGCGCGTCCCAATCCCAGCCCAGGCGCATTTTGAGCGTCACCGGGATGGAAACGGCCTTAACCACGGCTTCGATAATGGCCAAAGCTTTGGCCTCGTCGCGCATCAGGGCGGAGCCCGCCTGCCCGTTCACCACTTTTTTGACCGGGCACCCCATGTTGATATCGATGATTGCCGCGCCATTGGCTTCGTTCACGCGGGCCGCTTCCGCCATGATAGCCGGGTCACACCCGGCGAGTTGAACCGCCGCCGGTTGCTCGTCGCTCTCGGTCTGGGCCATCGCCAAAGTGGTTTTGTGGCCACGTGCCATGGACTCCGATGCAATCATTTCGGACACAACCAACCCGGCCCCGAAGCGCTTTACTAAGCGCCGGAACGGCAAATCACTGATTCCCGACATGGGGGCCAGCAGAACCGGCGCGTCGAGTGCTATAGAACCAATCATGACGCCCATATTTTGGGCATTCCTTTCGTTGATGATTATCAATTAGGCAGCGCTCACGCTACGCTTCTCGACGCTTTCCGACAAGCGCCGTCTTGTCAAAGCGCCCTGCAGGACCGAGGGTTACCCTATCCTGGGGAGGACGTTGAAATGAAAGAAACGCGCGTCGTCGAAAATCTCGTAACGCAGGCCTATGGGGCCTTTGCCCTGCTGGCCGGGATGGAACTCGATCTCTTCTCACCCCTCGCCGATGGTCCCCTGTCGGCCCTCGAGCTTGCCGATGCCCTCGGCGGGGTTGATCCCGTGCGCCTGCACCGGCTGTGCCGAACCCTGGCGGGGTATGGATTGCTCACGGCGGAAGCGGGTGGCCGGTTTGCTCTCACCGCCGAAACCACCAGCACCTTGGTGAAAGGCCAACCCGCTTATCGCGGTTCAGCGGCCTCCGCCTATGCCGAGGGCTGGCGCGCGTGCCTTGAAACGTCGGCCTCGATTCGCAAGCACGGCCCGGCAGCGGCACTGGATTTCAGTGATGGCGATCCGGCGCGCACAGTGGCGGTGCTGCGCGGCCTTGCCCCCCAAGCGGTTGCGGGCGGCAAGGCTCTGCTGAAACATCTGGATTTCAGCGGCATCCATCGCGTTCTCGATATCGCCGGCGGCTCCGGCGCGCTGAGCGCCACGATATGCGAGGCGCATGCCCATTTGACCGCGACGATTGTCGAACTTCCCGATGTCGCGCCGCATACCCGCACCCTTCTCGACGAACAGCCGGGGGGCGCGAAGATTGAGCTTATCGCAGGCGATGCAATCCTCGGCCCCTTACCCGGCGGCTTCGACCTTGCGGTGATGCGCTGTTTCTTGCAACTTTTTGGGCCGGAGCAGATTGTTACCGCTTTGTGCACGGCCCGAACGGCGCTGGCCCCGAACGGGCAACTCGCCATCATCGGCTACTGCCTGACCGATGATGAAGCTGGCCCCGCCCTCGCCCTCGGTGCGGATTTGCTCTTCCTCAACTATTACACGGCAGGCGCGGCCTATCGTCTCGCGGACTATCGCGCGTGGTTAAAACAGACGGGTTTTGCTGAACCGCGTCTTGCGCTTTTGGGCGGCGGGATGAGCTTGCTCATCGCCAAACTGGCTTAAAGAGCGATCAGCGCCGCCGCCACCCGCCGATCTTCAGCGAGCAGCACATTATAGGTCCGGCAGGCAGCGCCGGTATCCATCGCGTCAATCACGGGGCCGCGCGCCCGCACCGCCGCGCGCAGCTTCGGCGGGATCATGCCCAGCCGCGCGCCGCAGCCGATCAGCAACACTTCCACGTCGCCATCAAGCAATGGCGCGAGGCTTTCTTCCGTCAGATCTTCCAGCCGCGTTACGTCCCACGCGAGGGTCTGCGTCGGGCGGACCAGGACCGAAGTGGTCCAGGCCACGCCCGAAATGCGAAACCCGCTATCGCCATAGCGCTCGATGAGTTGGCGATTGCCCGGAATGAGCGGGGTGATATCGACCATCGCAATTTAGCTCGCAGGCGTATCGGCAGTTTTGCCGGGCTCGACCGGGGCCATACCGCGCCGCAGCCGATTTTCCCCAAGGAACAGCAGGATTGGCGCCGCGATGAAGATCGAGGAGGTGGTTGCGATGAAAATGCCAAACAGCATAACAATCGAAAACTCCCGCAACGCCTCGCCACCGAAAATGATCAGTGGCATGGCCGACAGAAAGCTTGCCATCGAAGTTCCAATGGTGCGGTTCAAGGTTTCGTTGATCGAGAGATCAATCAATTCCCGCAGCGGCATGCTCTTATATTTGCGTAGGTTTTCGCGCACCCGGTCGTAAACCACGACCTTATCGTTGATCGAATAGCCCATGATGGCAAGAATGGCGGCAATACTGGAAAGATTGAATTCCATATTGAAGAGCACATAGAAGCCAATGGTTTTGGTTACGTCTAGGATCAGCGTTACGACCGCGCCAACGCCGAACTGCCATTCGAAGCGAAACCAGATATAGGCGAGCATGGCAAAGAGCGACAGCCCGAGGGCGATCATCCCATTGGTGAATAGCTCGCCACTGACCGCTGCGCCTACGGCTTCGACGCGCTGGAAGCTGACGCCGGGATAATCGGCGGTCAGGCGCTGGCGGACGGCATTCACCGCGCGCTGCTGGGCTTCATCGTCCCCCGGCTGACGCTCGATAGCAATCGAGACATCGACCGGCGTGCCGATCTCCTGCAAGCCAACATGCCCGAGATTGAGAGGCGTTAGACTAGCCCTGATCGCACCGAAATCGGCGGGTGCGGTCAGGCGGGCTTCAATGACAATACCGCCGCGAAAATCCACGCCCATATTGAGGCCCGGCGCGAAATACAGCACGACAGAGAGGATCGAGAGAATGGCCGACATCGCCAACCCGGCAATCCGGCCCTTCATGAACTGAATACGGGTTCCGTCGGGAACGAGACGAACGTAATACATGAGACTTCCCCCGGCCTTACAGCGGCAGTTTCGACGGACGATTGCGCGCGTACCACAGACCAATCATGTACCGAACCATCACAGTCGCGGTGAACATGGAGGTGAGAATCCCCAAGGTTGTGGTCACGGCAAAGCCCTTGATCGGCCCGGAGCCGAGCGCATAAAGCAGCACCATCTTAATCATCGTCGTCAAATTGGCGTCGATGATCGTGGCGAACGCACGCTTGAAACCTGAATCGATGGAGGCAATCGCGCTGCGCCCCAGCTTGGTTTCTTCGCGGATACGCTCATTGATGAGAATATTCGCGTCGACCGCAAGCCCAACCGCAATCAACATCCCGGCAATCCCCGGCAGCGTTAGCGTGGCCTGCAACAGCGAGAGCGCCGCAATCGTCATGACGAGGTTCAGAATGAGCGCAATCACCGCGAAAACGCCGAAGGTGCCGTAGGAGACGATCATATAGATCATGATCATCACAAGACCGCCCAAGACCGAATAAAGCCCGGCCTTAATCGCGTCCGCCCCAAGGTCCGGCCCAACGGTGCGCTCTTCGATGATCTTCAGCGGCGCGGGCAAGGCCCCGGCGCGCAACAGCACCGACAGATCGCTCGCCGATTGCGTCGTGAAATTTCCTGAAATAATGCCGCGCCCACCGGTAATTGGTTCGCGGATTACCGGCGCGGAAATCACCTTATTATCAAGGACGATGGCGAACGGTTTGCCGACATTTTCCGTCGTCGCATCGCCAAAGCGGCGCGCGCCGACCGAATCGAAGCGGAAGCTAACAACCGGCTGACCGTCCTGGAAACTCGGCTGGGCATCGACGAGATTTTCGCCGCTAACCATCACGCGCTTATTCACCACATAGGCAGGTGACTGCTCGCCCCGTTCAGAGGGCAGCACTTCCGAGCCCGCTGGCGCGCGGCTGGCCGGGTTGGCGTCGGTATTCACCATACGGAAGGTGAGCTTTGCCGTCGTGCCGATCAGGGCCTTGATGCGATCCGGTTCGCGCACGCCGGGAAGCTGCACCAGAATCCGGTCCGTTCCCTGCTGCTGAATACGCGGCTCTTTCGTGCCGGTTTCATCGACGCGGCGGCGGATGATTTCGATGGACTGCTGAAGCGCGGCATTGCGTTTGGCAATAATCGCCGACGGCTTCAGCGTCAGCGTCACCAGCCCATCGGCAGCGATGGCGACATTCAAGTCAGGATCGGAATTTTCCAACGCCCGCCGGGCTTTAACGGGGTCAACCCCGTCGTTCAGCTTCAGTGTGATCTGGGCGCCGTCTTGGGCAATGCCGGTGAAAGCAATCTGCTCCCGCCGCAAATCGCCGCGGATCGAATCGACCAGATTGGCCATTCGGTCGCGTTCGACGGTGGCAAGATCGACCTGCAACAGCAGATGCGAGCCGCCCTGCAGATCGAGCCCAAGGCTGACCTGACGCGCCGGAACATAGCTCGGCAGCGTTTGCAGCGTCGCTTCCGACACAAGGTTAGGCGCGGCAATGAGTAACGATAGGACCGTAACAATCCAAATCGTCCACACTTTCCAGCGGGCAAAATACATGGGACGGATCCCTTAAACGCAAAAAGTTTGGGGCAGGGAGGCCCCCTGCCCCGGATAAAAAGCCCGAAACTTAGGCCTTGGTTTCTTCCTTGGCGTCGGCCTTATCGGCTTTCGCGGGATCGGTCTTCGCCAAAACGTCGCTTACCGCACCGCGCAGCACGCGAATGCGCACGCCATCGGCGATTTCAACCTGAAGCTCGCCATCGCCTTCGGCCTTCGTCACTGTGCCGATGATCCCACCCGAGGTGACGATCCGGTCGCCCCGGCGCACATTGCTCAGCATCTCCCGATGGGCTTTCGCCTTCTTCTGCTGCGGGCGAATGAGCAGGAAGTAGAAAACGATGAAAATCAGAATCAGCGGGCCAAACTGCACCAGCATGGCGTTAATGCCACCGGGCGCGGCGGCGGCGGCGTCTTGAGCGAAAGCGGGAGAAATAAACATAGTCACTCCATTGGATGGGGATTTTCCCCGTATGGGATCGGGGATCAGAATTCCTGGCGGCGGACTATAACGCCGCCGCCACGAAAGGCAATGCGGGCGCGGAGAAGCGCGCGGCGAGGACTAGCCTTCGGTGGCCGTCAACCGGGTGGGCAAGCTTGCGGTGGGACGCCCGAGATATTGTTCGGGATCAACGGCTTGCGTTCCCTTACGGATCTCGAAATGAAGCTGCGGTGTCGAGACGTTACCGGTTTGGCCGACGCGCGCAATCACTTGGCCACGCCGGATCGTATCGCCGCGATTGACCAGCAACACCTCGTTATGGGCATAGGCGGTCATGAACCCATCGGCGTGGCGGATCAGCAAAAGATTGCCAAAGCCGCGAATTTCATCGCCCGCATAGGCAACCACGCCATTTTCTGCCGCGCGTACGGGCGTGCCTTTGGCGGCGGCGATATTGATGCCGTCGTTGTGCAGCCCCCGATCCTGCGGGCCGAAGGTTGCGATGATACGTCCCGTCGTCGGCCATTGGAAGCTACGACCGCCCCTCGGCGGCGGCGTCGGCAGTGCCGCGACAACCTCATCCCGGCTCGGCTTTTTCACCGGCGCTTCCTGAGCCGGAAGCGGGGTTGCGGGCTCGCCCACCTCGGCGTCTTCAGCGTCAGCTTTTGCAGGCTCGGCTTTGGGTGGAACCGGCTTCGGCGGTTCTGCCTTCACCGGCGGCGGGGTTAGGACGGGCTTCGGTGGCTCGATAGGTTTGGCAAGATCGGACGGCTTGGGTGGTTCGACCTTAGGAGGCTCAGCCTTGGGCGGAGCAGGTGGCGCAACGGGCGTCGGTTGAACGGGTGCGGGCGTTGCAGTCTTCGGCGGAGCCTCGGGAACCGGCGGCGACGGAACGGCAACGGCGGGAGGAGCGGCAACAGGGGCAACGGGAGCCGCCACGGGTTTCGGCGGCGGTGGCAGCGCGGCCACTTTCACGTCGCCCGACCGGCTGACGACCGTCACCGGCTTGGGGGCTGGCACCGGTGGCGCGGGTTCGGCATTGGCTTCGGCGACCGTGCCAGGCAAAACCAAATGCTGCCCGACTTTTAGCGCAAAGGGCTCACGCAGATCATTGGCCCGCACGAGCGCCGTAGTATCAACATTATAGCGCCGCGAGACCGAATAGAGCGTGTCGCCCGCCGCCACCATATGGATCTGCTCGGTCGGCACCGAGAGCCGCTGACCGATAAGCAATTGATAGGGTGGCTGGATGTCATTCACATCGATCAGCGTTTTGACCGGAACCTTAAACTCCCGCGCCAGGGCGTAAACCGTGTCACCGCGCTGCACGACATAGCTCGCGCGAATGCCGCTGCTCTGCGTGCCTTGTCGGCCCAGGGCGGCGGGACGCGCGCCGCCCGCCCACTCGGGCTGATCGAAGCCCTTATCACCGCAGCCCGTAAGCGCGGTTGCGATAAGACCCAGGCCAATCATGAGGCGGGAGAGAATGCGCATCGGCTCTGCCTAGCTCCGGCGCGGTGCGGTGAGGCGCGACAAAGCTTCAGCCACGCTTTGCGGCGGGCTTGGCTCCAACATATCGCTAATCAGCGGAACGAAGCGAACCGCCCCCAAATCTTGCACCTCAACTTCGGTTTCCGTGCGCGAAACCAGCAGTAACCGCTGATCGATGGGGTTCCGGGCCACCGGCACCACCATCATGCCGCCCACGGCCAATTGCTCCAGCAGTGGGCGCGGCACTTCCTGTTGCGCCGCCGCCGTAACGATAATCCGGTCGAACGGCGCTTGATCGGCCCAACCGATACCGCCATCGCCATGTTTGGCAACAACATTGGCAATGCCAAGCTGGGCTAGGCGCTCTTCAGCCTCCTTCAGCAAGGATTTATGCCGTTCGATGGTATAGACCCGGCGGCACAGCAGCGCCAGAATCGCGGTCTGATAGCCCGAACCCGTGCCGATTTCCAACACCTTGTGCCGATCCGTCAGGCGTAGCACTTCGGTCATGATGCCGACGACCTGGGGCTGACTGATCGTCTGCCCCTGACCGATGGGCAGGGCCGTGTTTTCAAACGCATGCTCGCGAAACGTCGGCGGCACGAAAAAGTCGCGGGGCACGCGCAGAATAGCCGCCAGAACCCGCTCATCCCGAATCCCGGCTTCGGTCAGAACCGTCAGCAATCGATCATGGCGCGGGTCGGATACGGTCATGCTGGGGCCATTGTCTCCAGCGGCGCACCGAGCACATCGCGCAGGGCGGCACTGGTCGGCTCGTCGGTCAAATCGAGGTCAAGCGGGGTCACAGAAATATAATGCCCGAAAACCGCCGCCACGTCTGTATCGGTCGGGGGCGCTTCCGCCGCACTCATCGGCCCAATCCAATAGTAATGCTCGCCGCGCATATCGGTGCGCTGGCCCAACTGCTCGCCCATCTTACGGCTGCCTTGCCGGGTCACGACGACGCCTTTCACCTCTTCCGGCGCGCAGTCCGGGAAATTGACGTTCAGCATCACATTCTTCGGCCATTTGATCGTAATCAGGCG
The DNA here is from genome assembly GCF_044372965.1 of Elstera sp. Taxonomy (NCBI): domain Bacteria; kingdom Pseudomonadati; phylum Pseudomonadota; class Alphaproteobacteria; order Rhodospirillales; family Rhodospirillaceae; genus Elstera; species Elstera sp. Next base: position 12,803 of record NZ_JBILQX010000026.1, read on the forward strand.
GCGAATAAGGTCCGGCCCATGGGCTTCCGCCGTCTCCCAGCGTGGGGCCATGCCGGAGCTTACGTGCAGCGACAGGGCAATCGCCGGAACGCCCAGCAGCGTCGCTTCCATCGCTGCTGCAATCGTGCCCGAATAGGTCATGTCTTCGGCGATATTGCTGCCGCGATTGACGCCGGACAGCATCAGGCTCGGGCGATGTTTTTGCATCACCTGGCGAATGCCAAGCAACACCGAGTCGGTCGGCGTGCCATCGACAGCAAAACGCTTGGGGCCGACGTGACGGATACGTAACGGACGGCGCAGGGTCAGCGAATGCCCCGCCCCACTCTGTTCGGTTTCCGGCGCGCAGATCCACACGTCCTTCACCAGGGCTTTGGCGATGCGCTGCAGAGATTTTAGCCCCGGCGCCATGACGCCATCGTCGTTGGAGAGAAGAATACGACCGCCGTCGAGCACAATCGGATCGTAGAAGCCCGTCATGCTGCGGCGCCTTCGATCTTGGTGAGGCCGCCCATATAGGGATGCAGCACGCTAGGCAGCGCGATGCTCCCATCTTCCTGCTGATAATTTTCGAGCACCGCGACGAGCGCCCGACCGACGGCAAGGCCCGAACCGTTCAGGGTATGAACATGGCGGATGTTCTTATCCCCCGCCTTGCGGCACCGCGCCTTCATCCGCCGCGCTTGGAAGTCGCCGCAGTTGGAGATCGACGAAATTTCCCGGTAGGCATTCTGCCCCGGCAGCCAGACTTCGATATCGTAGGTCTTGCGCGACGCAAAGCCCATATCGCCCGTGCAGAGCGTGACGGTGCGGAACGGGAGTTCCAACTGGTTCAGCACGGTTTCCGCCGCCGTCAGCATGCGCTCGTGTTCGGTTTCCGACTGTTCCGGCGTCGCAACGACCACCATTTCAACCTTGGAGAATTGATGCAGGCGGATCATGCCGCGCGTATCCCGCCCGGCCGACCCGGCTTCCGACCGGAAGCAGGGCGTATGGGCGGTAAAGCGCAACGGCAGTTCTTCTTCCGAAACGATTTGGTCGGCAACCAAATTCGTCAGCGGCACTTCCGAGGTTGGAATCAGCCAGTCGCCGCGCGTGGTGCGGAACAAATCCTCTTCGAACTTCGGCAATTGCCCGGTGCCGAACACGGCGGCGTCGCGCACCATATAGGGCACGCTCATTTCGGTAAAACCGAACTCGCGCGTATGCAGATCAAGCATGAAATTGGCGAGCGCGCGCTCTAACCGGGCGATTTGATTGCGCAAAACGACGAAACGGCTGCCCGACAGACGCGCGGCGGCTTCAAAATCCATCATCCCCAGGGCTTCCCCCAGGTCGAAATGCTGAAGCGCGGGATAGTTGAACGCGCGCGGCGTGCCGACGCGATGCCGCTCGACATTGCCTGTCTCATCGGGGCCTTCGGGTACATCGACCGCCGGAATATTGGGCAGCGTCGCCAGCACGGCATCCAGCGATTCTTCGGCGGCTTTGGTGCGGATTTCGAGGTCCGGCAGAACATCCTTGAGGCGCGCGACCTCGGCCATCAAATCATCGGCATTTTCGCCCTGACGTTTGCGCGCGCCGATTTCCTTGGACGCCTCGTTCCGGCGGGCCTGGGCCTGCTCGGTTTCCAGGATAACGGCGCGACGATGGGCGTCTAACCCCAGAATTTCCGCACTTCGGGGCGGCAGGCCGCGCCGGGCAAGACCTGCATCAAAAGCTTCAGGGGCAGACCGGATCATCGTTAGATCATGCATCGACCATCAACCGTAAAACGCTAGAGTGTTCATCTAAAAACCAGCCCCTTAGATCGTAAGCCTAGGGCTCATCATCGTTGATCCCAAGGTCGGCATCGCGTTTGGCTTCCGCCTTGGCGCGATTGCGTTCGATTAGCTTGGCCGACCAGATCGAAATTTCATAGAGAAGAATCAACGGGATCGCCAAACCAACCTGACTGATAATATCCGGCGGCGTTACAACCGCCGCCACCACAAAGGCGACGACGACGGCATAGCGCCGCTTCGACGCCAACCCCGCCGAACTGACAATGCCGACTTTCGCCAGCAGCGTCAGCAAAACCGGCAGTTCGAACGCAATCCCAAAGGCAAAAATCAGCGACATAATCAGCGAGAGATACTCGTTGACCTTCCCTTCAAACTGGATCGGCAGGCCGATCCCGCCTTCGGGCGCTATCTGTTGGAAGCTCAAAAAGAACTCCCAAGCCATTGGAATAATAAAATAATACAGCAGCGCCGCCCCCATGAAGAACAGCACCGGCGTCGCCACCAGAAACGGCCAAAAGGCGTTACGCTCATTCTTGTAGAGACCGGGGGCGATAAACATCCAAGCCTGGGTTGCAATCACCGGAAAGGCCAGAAACGCTGCCGTCCAGCTCGCCAGCTTAACGCGGGTAAAGAAGGCTTCGGTCAGATCGGTATAGATCATCCGCCGCCCCTCGCCCAAGGCGTGCGCCAGCGGTTCGGCCAGGAAGTTGAACACAAGGTCCGACTTCCAAAAGGCGATGCCGAAGCAAATCAAAAACCCCACGAAGGAGTAAATCAGCCGCCGCCGCAGCTCAACGAGATGCTCTATGATCGGCATTTGCCGGTCATGCTCGGGGCCAGAGGGGGTTTCGGTCGCAAGCATCGGATCAGACACGCGGCAAAGTCTCCGGTGCAATAGTCGTAGGGCTTGTGCTTTCCGGTGCGGGAATCGAGGCGAGCGCTTCAGGGGCAGCGTCTATCGCCGCATTTTCCGGAGCGGGAGGGATTGATTCGAGGGCCGGAACACTCTCGGCCGCAACCGGCGCCGGCTCCAACTGCATACTGAAACTCGGCAGATCAATGGACGGCATAGCCTTCTCAGCCTCCATCACGGCGGCATTCATTTTCTGCTTGAGTTGATCTACTTCGGCTTCCCGAACCGCCTGATCGAGGCTGCTCTGAAACTCTGAGGCCATGCTTCGCGCGCGCCGTACCCATCGACCAATATTCACCAGCAGTCCAGGCAATTCCTTCGGACCGATGAAAATGAGGGCAACCGCGCCGATCAGCAGTAATTCCGACCAGGCAATATCGAACATTCCGCACAAACCTTTCGCCCGCAGCGCGGCGGACTATGGCAGATGGGCGAAGCCGGTGCAATCACCCGCCGCATACTTCCCCGCGCCCCTTAGGCTTCCTTGGCAAAGAGATGCACCCGGTGCCGGTCGAGAACAAGCGGAAGCCGGTCGCCGACTTTGGGCAACCGCCCCTCCGCCCAGCGCGCCGTGAGCGCGGTCGAGCCGATGGTAAGCCCAACCAGATGCTCCCGCCCCAAACTGCGGGCTTGCGTGACCACCCCGATTAACCCGCCTTCGGGTACGCGATGCAGGGCTTCTTGCCGCACGATCATCGTCACCGGTCCGCTCAAGACCGGCGCATCGAACCGCCCGAGATCGGTTGCCACCTGCCCGCCTTCGGCGCGCACCTCCAGCACCGTCACCGAGCCGAAAAAAGCTGCTGTAAAGGCCGATACGGGATGATCGTAGAGCGCGAGCGGCCGCCCCACCTGCTCGATCCGCCCTGCGCGCATTAGCACAATCCGATCCGCCATGCGCATCGCCTCGTCCGGATCGTGGGTCACGAGCACGGTTGCAACCCCCGCTTCTTTCAGCAGCGCGAGCGTCGCATCGCGCAAGCGGTCGCGCAGGGTTACATCCAGTCCCGAGAACGGCTCGTCCATCAGCACCAGGCGCGGCGACGGGGCGAGCGCGCGCGCTAAGGCAACGCGCTGCTGCTGCCCGCCAGAAAGCGTGTGCGGAAAAGAATCGGCAAGGTCCGGCAAACCGATCCGCTCCACCCACAGCGCCGCCTGCGCCTGCCGCTCGGGGCGAGAGAGATCGGACAGGCCGAAAGCAATGTTTTGGGCGACGGTCAGATGCGGAAACAGGGCAAAATCCTGAAAGACCATTCCAACGCGGCGCAACTCCGGCGGCAAGCTCTGGCGCGGCTCGCCGACGACCTGCCCTCCGAGGATGACCCGACCTTGCTGCACCGGCTCCAGGCCCGCCGCGATGCGCAGCAGGGTCGATTTCCCGCAACCGGACGGGCCGAGGAGACAGACAACCTCCCCCGCCGCAACGTCGAGACTAACCGACTGAAGCGCTTGGAGTGCGCCATAGGCATGGCTCACCGTTTCAATAAGAAGCATGGCGTTCCTAATCTTGACCGGCTGACGTGCCGGGTCGGCTCCGCGCCAAAGCCCTTGCCAGCAGAATAACCGGCAGCAAACCAACGAGCATAATGGCAAGCGACGCGGGGGCGGCATCCGCCAAACGCTCATCCCCGGCCATTGCAAAAACCAGCACCGCAAGCGTATCGAAATTGAACGGGCGGAGAATCAGCGTCGCCGGAAGCTCTTTCATCACATCGACGAACACCAATAACCCCGCCGCCAGCAAACTTGGGCGAATAATCGGTAGATGCACACCCCACAGGGTTTCCCCGGCGGTGCGCCCTAAGCTGCGCGCAGCAAAATCCATCTGCGGGGTTACTTTTCCCAGAGCGGACTCGACGGCATTCAACGCAATGGCGAGAAAGCGGATGACGTAGGCGAATAACAGGGCGACCAGCGTGCCGGAGAGGATCAGGCCGGTCGAGACCCCAAACAGGCCGCGACTTAGCCCGTCAACCGCCGTATCGAGCGCTGCCAAGGGGATAATCACCCCGACGGCAATCACCAGCCCCGGCACGGCATAGCCCAAGCTGGCGGAGCGCGTCGCCCAGCGCACCAGCCGTGTCGGATGCAGCCGAACCGCGTAGGCCAGCGTCAAGGCCAAGGAAACCGCAACGGCGGCGGCGATCATCGCCAAGAGTAAGGAATGTTCCGCCGCCTGCCAAAAGGCCGAATTAACCATCGTCGGCGCGGTTTCAAATGCCCAGGCCGAGAGCATCAGCAGCGGGATGATGAAGCCGAGCAGGCAGGGCAACAGGCAGGCGATCATTGCCAGTGCCGCCTTCGGGGGCGAGAGTTCAAAGCGCGGCAGATGCCGATAGCGCAAACTCATGTGCCGCGTGCTCCCTGCCCGGCCCTGACGCTCAAGCGCCATCAGCCCGATCACGAACAGCAGTAGAAGCCCCGCCAATTGCGTCGCCGCCGCCGGTTCGTTCATACCGAGCCACGTGCGGTAAATCCCCGCCGTCAGCGTATCGACGGCAAAATATTGCACCGTGCCGAAATCATTGAGCGTTTCCATGAGCGCCAGCGCCACGCCGCCCGCAATCGCGGGCCGGGCGAGCGGCACAGCGAGCCGCCGGAAACAGCCGAACGGCGTTTGTCCCAAGGAGCGCCCCGCTTCAAGCACGCAGACGGATTGCTCTAAGAATGCCGCGCGCGCCAGCAGATAGACGTAAGGATAGAGCACGAGCACCATCACCGCGATGGCACCGCCCAGCGAGCGGATCGGCGGAAACCAATAGCTGCCAAGGTCCCACCCAAGGGCCACCCGCAGCAGGCTTTGCACCGGCCCAGCGCTATCGAGCAGCCCGGTATAGGCGTAGGCCACCACATAGGCCGGAAAGGCCAACGGCAGCAGCAGCAGAATTTCGAACGCCCGCGCGCCGGGGAACTGGCACAGCGTGACCAGCCACGCCGTCCCCACGCCGATCACGGCAACCCCTAGCCCAACGCCGAGCATGAGCAGTAGCGTATTGCGGATATAGGTCGGCATGACCGTGGAGAGCAAATGCGCCCACACGTCCCACGCGGGGAATAGAAACGAGCCGAGAATCGTCAGCACGGGCAGCGACAGCACCACCGCGAGACCCACGGCGAGCAGCGTCCAGCCCGATCCCGTTCCGCGCCAACGCCACCGAAGCGGCACGGCGGGCAAGCGGCTTCCCGTAGAGGTCAGAGGGGGGGGAAGGCTGGCGTCCGTCACGCATGTCACCGACAAGGAAAAAAGGCAGCAGGCTGCTGTCCGATCCTGCGGACCTTAACGCGACTGCCTCTCATCTGCAAGATCGGGGAGATCATCGCCGAGCAGAGTTTCGACCGGGTCATCGACGTCGGCTTGCAACGCGGCTTCAGCCTCCTCCTCGCGCATGGCGATGGTGATGCCGCTGCGCTTATCCAGCAGCCCCGCCGCTTTTAGCTCTTCCACCCCTGGCAAATCGTCAAGACTGGTCAGGCCGAAATGGTCCAAAAAGCCCGGCGTCGTCACCCAAGTCACGGGGCGGCCCGGCGTGCGGCGGCGGCCTTTCGGCTTGATCCATCCCGATTCCAGCAGAATATCGAGCGTGCCACGCGAAAGTTGCACGCCGCGAATCTCTTCGATTTCCCCACGGGTTACGGGCTGATGGTAGGCGATGATCGCAAGCGCCTCGACAGCGGCGCGCGACAGCTTCCGGCTCACATCCAGCGTGACCCGCAGGGCGGTGGCAAGGTCCGGCGCCGTGCGAAACGCCCAGCCGCCCGCAAGCTGCACCAACTCCACGCCCCGCCCCTGATACAGCGCCGCAAGCTCGGCCAACCGCGCCTTTACGTCCGCCCCCGGCGGCATGCGCACGATCAAATCGATCTCGGTGAGGGGGCTGGTTGCGGCAAAAAGCTGCGCTTCGAGTAAGCGCAGTTCATAAGACAAAGGTTCTGGGGTACGGGGTTCGAGTTTCATGGGGTACTCATCTCCGGCGCATCCGAGGCCGGGCTATCATCCAAGCCGGGGGAGCGCACCAGAATCGGGCCAAAACGCTCGGCTTGGCGCAGGTCAAGCTTACCCGATTTCGCCAGTTCCAGCGCGGCCAGAAATGTGGCGGCAACCGCCGACCGGAATACCAGCCCATCCCGAATATCGGCGGGCAGAAAGCTACTCAGCGCCTCCCACAGCGGCATCTGACCCAAGCGTTCGGACAGGCGTTGCAGCGCATCGTCCATCGAATAAAGCTCGGTTGCGGCGATGCGTAGGCGCGAATAATCGGTGCGACGTTTATGGTCGGCATAGGCCGTAAGTAGCTCATAGAGCGTTACATCCCAACGCACCCGCGCATCGACCTCGAACCGCTCGGGAAAGCCGCGCGCGAAGACATCGCGCCCAAGCAGTGTTCCCGCCATCAGCTTGGCCCCCACCTTTTGCATGGCTTCGAGCCGTTGAAGCTGGAACGCCAGTGTCGCCGCCATTTCCTCGGCGCTCGGCTCCTCCTCCTCGCTCGGCGGGTCGGGTAGCAGCAGGCGCGATTTGAGGTAGGCGAGCCACGCCGCCATCACCAGATAATCGGCGGCAACCTCCAGGCGGCGGTGCAGAATACCGCGAATGAAGGCGAGATATTGATCGACCAGCGGCAGAATGCGGATTTTGGTCAGATCGACCTTTTGGTCGCGCGCCAGCGTCAGCAGCACGTCGATGGGGCCTTCGTAGCCGTCGAGATCGAGAAGGAGGATAGGCTCATCGGCGGACTCGGGGCGCGCATCCCATGCCTCGGAATCCCCGGTCACTACCAACCCGCGAGGGTTAAAATCGCGACAATCGCCGCATTGATCGGCCCGCTCAGCAGCCAGCCCAAGGGATTGAGCGGATACCCCGCCTGCGCCGAGACCATCGGGATGATGAAGGCAAAACCCATGACGATCAGCATGCCGATATTCTCAAGCCGCGCCAGGGGCCGCGCCAGAAACAGCGGCAGCACCCCAACGGCAACGCGCCCGCCATCCAGCGGCGGAATCGGCATTAGGTTGAAAACAGCCAAAATCACATTGAATTTAATCGCGTTCAGCAGATTTTCCCGCGCCCAGTCCGACGCAACATCCGGCATGTACTGCAAACCGTGCAATAGGAGGGCGGCAATGAGCGCCATCGCCAGATTAATCAGCGGCCCAGCGGCGGCGACAATCGCCATATCGCGCCGAGGCGAGCGCAGGTAGCGCATATCCACCGGCACGGCTTTAGCCCAGCCAAAGAAAAAATTCGATCCCACCAGCAGCATCAACCCCGGCAGGAAGATCGTTCCGACCGGGTCGATGTGGCGGATCGGGTTCAGGCTCAAACGGCCCGCCAGCCGCGCCGTGGGATCCCCCAGCGCGTTGGCGACATAGCCATGCGCCGCCTCGTGCAGGGTTATCGCCAACAGCGCCGGCAGCAGCCAGACCGAAATACTATGCAGAAGCCCAGCGAGTTCAGGCATTAGGATGCAACTTTACCGAACAATGAGGCAATCCTGCCCGCGTGCCTTGAGCGCCGCGCAGACCGATCCGCCATCGGCCACCGGCCCCGCTTGGATGCGGTAGTAAGTGCCCTTATTGGGAATCTCGACCTTGGCGACACTCATCGAGAGGTTAGCAAGTTCGGGATTGGCTTTTTGCATCTTCGCCCATTCCGCCGAAGCGGCGGCTTCCGACTTCACCGCGCCCAGTTGCACTTTCGCGCCGCGCGTCGTCCCTGCCGCGGCCGGGGTTGCGGTCGGAGCCGGTTGCACGGCGGGCGGTTTGGCGGCGACGGGAGCCGGGGCTTGCGCCGCCGGAGCCTGCGGAACTGCGGCCGGACGGGAGACGACGGGCTGCGGAACCGGCGTTCCCTGTGGCGAAGTTTGCGGCACCGCGCGCGGCACGGCATTCGCCTGCTGCTGGTTCGGTACCAGGATCGGTGAGGTTTGTTGCGCCGCCGGAGCCTGCGGACGCGCGCCCGTCAAAGCAGGTGGCGTTGCTGTTGCAATCTGCGGCTGGGCAGGGGGCGGGGTCGGCGTTGCCGCAAGCGCGGGTTTGGCAATCGGCGCTTCGGGCGGCGGGAGCATGCGCTCCACCTTGCCCGGCGCGCCATCGACGGCCTGACCGTTCAAGATCAGCTTATCCTGATTGGGCACTTCGAGCCCACCCGGATCGGTCGGGCGGCTCTTGAGCGGCCCAGCGTCGGCCTGCACCAAGGGCACCGCACCGCCGTTCGACGTGCTCGCGCCTTGATTATAAGCGTACCAGACGATGCCGCTAAAGCCGCCCAAGGCGACCAGCGCAATCGTTGCCGGTAGCCAGCGCCGCCCCTTCGGCTCTTCCGACGGCAACGCCGGTTCTAAATCACGGGGATCGAAATCTTGCTGCATCACCGCATTTCCTCGACCGGCTCGACACCTAAAACGGCAAGGCCCGAGGCGATCACACTCTTCACCCCCTGAACGAGGGCGAGGCGCGCAATGGTTAATTCGGGATCGTCCGGAAGAATAAAGCGCAGACTTGCCTCGTCCCGCCCCTTATTCCAGAGCGCGTGGAACCCCGCCGCAACATCGCCCAAATAGAACGCGATACGGTGGGGCTCATGCGCCTCGGCGGCCGCCTCAACCAACCTTGGCCAGCTTGCTAACGTGCGCATCAAACCAAGTTCCGCCTCGTCGGTCAAGTGACTTAACGAAGAATTAGCTAAATGTTCGGAAGATAGTTGATCATGTGACAAACTATCGACAGCGTTCCGCAAAACAGAGGCTGCGCGTGCATGGGCATACTGCACATAGAACACCGGATTATCTTTTGATTGCTCTTGAACTTTTGCGAAATCGAAGTCCAAAGACACATCATTTTTCCGCGTGAGCATAATAAAGCGCACCGCATTCGCGCCGACTTCATCCACGACTTCGCGTAAGATCACGAAGTTCCCGGCCCGCTTGGACATTTTGACCGGAACGCCATTATCCAGAAGATTAACCAACTGGCATAACTTGATATCGAGCGCGACTTTGCCATCGGTGAGCGCTTTCACCGCCGCCATCATGCGCTTTACGTAGCCGCCGTGATCGGCCCCGAAGATATTGATGAGGATATTCGCACCGGGCCGATGCGGGTTTCCTAGAGCCTTATCATAGTGATAGGCGATGTCGTTCGCAAAATAGGTCCAGCTTCCATCAGACTTTTTCAGCGGGCGGTCCACATCGTCGCCAAAGTCGGTAGCGCGGAACAAAGTCTGCGGACGCGGCTCCCACTCGTCCGGAGTTTTGCCCTTCGGCGGCTCCAGCGTTCCAACATAGATCAACCCGCGCTCCTCAAGCGCTGCAAGTGACGCTTCGACCGCGCCGCTTTCGACCATCGCGCGCTCGGAAGAGAAGAGATCGTGCTTCACGCCGAGTGCCGCCAGATCCTCCTTAATCAACACCAGCATGGCCGCGACGGCTTCGGTGCGGATTGTTTCCAGCCACACGGCTTCATCAGCATTGCGCCAAATATCGCCATAGCGTTTGGCAATATCCTGGCCCAGCGGAACCAAGTAATCGCCCGGATACAGGCCCGCAGGCACCGCGCCCATATCATCGCCCAGGGCTTCCCGATAGCGATGATAGGCCGAGCGGGCGAGAACATCGACCTGCGCGCCCGCGTCGTTGATATAATATTCGCGCACCACGTCGAACCCGGCTTTCGCCAGCAAGGACGCGAGCACATCGCCGACGACGGCACCCCGGCAATGGCCGACGTGCATCGGCCCGGTAGGATTCGCCGAGACATATTCGACGTTCACCCGCACGCCCTGCCCGACCTGGCTATCGCCATAGGCCACGCCCGCGCGCACTGCCGTCGCAAGTTCGCCCTGCCACATTTCGGGGGCGAGGCGGAAGTTCAGGAACCCCGGCCCGTCAATGGAAATATCGCTAATCCCCAAGGCCGGATCGGTGCGCATGCGGTCGCCAACCAAGGTGGCGAGGCCGCGCGGCTTCATTCCGGCGGGTTTTGACAGAACCATGCCGACATTGGTGGAAATATCGCCGTGGCTCGCATCGCGCGGCGGCTCCACAGTGACTTTCGCGGGATCGAGCCCGGCGGGCAGCGCGCCTTCTTCGGCAAGTTCCTTCAGCACATCGCTAAGGGCCGTATGGAAACGTTTAAAAATATGCGGCGTGAGTTGGGTCATGACGTCCTTGAACTTTAAGTCTTTGCAGTCAAATCGAAGAGGCGGCGGTGCTCTTCGAGGGCGTAACGGTCGGTCATTCCGGCGATGTAATCGGCAATCGTGCGGGCGGCCTCGGGGCTGCCTGGTTGCACGATCTGGCGTTGCCATTCGGGCGGCAGGGTTTGTGGGGTTTCCATAAAGTGATGGAACATATCCTGAACTACCCGGCGCGCTTTCGCAATCATCCGATTGACGCGATAGTGCCGATACATGCGCTCGAACATGAACGGGCGCAGGGCTTTATCCGCCGCTTGCAAGGTCGGGCTGAAGGCGACCAGCGGTTGCCCTAGGCCGCGCACCGCATCAGCGCTGGCGGGTTTGAACTGCTCGATCCGCGCGCGGGTTTCGGTGAGAAGGTCCGTAACCATCAGATTTATCAACCGCCGCACCGCCTCATGGGTCAGGCGCACCGGCTCCAAATTCGGATGCTCGCGCAGCAACTGCTCGAACACCGGGCCGACCACGGGTAGCGGCAGCAAGTCCTGCGGGGTGAAGGAGCCCGCGCGCAAGCCATCGTCGATATCATGGTTGTTATAGGCGATATCGTCGGCCAGCGCCGCGACCTGTGCTTCGGCGGAGGCAAAGGTTTCGAGCCGCAAACTCCAGGTCGCCTGAAACGCCGCAATCGTCGGGGGCGGATTGCTCAGCGGGCCATTATGTTTGACCACGCCTTCGAGGGTTTCCCACGAGAGGTTTAACCCATTGAAAGCCACATAGCGCCGCTCCAGCAGCGTCAGCGCCCGGAAGGTCTGGTCATTGTGATCGAAGCCGCCGAAAGGCAGCATCACCTCATTCAATGCATCCTCGCCCGCATGGCCGAAACACGTATGGCCAACATCGTGCGCGAGCGCGAGGGCTTCCGCCAAATCCTCGTCGAGCCCCAGGGCGCGGGCAATCGAGCGGGCGATTTGCGCCACCTCCAGCGAGTGCGTGAGGCGCGTGCGGTAATGGTCACCCTCGTGGAAAACGAAGACCTGGGTTTTATACTGAAGCCGCCGAAACGCCGTAGAATGCACAATCCGGTCGCGGTCACGCTGAAACACCGAGCGCTCACCCGACCCCTCCTCAGGAAACAGCCGCCCCCGGCTCTGCTGCGGATCGCAGGCAAAGGGTGCACGGGCGTTCGGATGGGCGGCAGGAAAACTCATGGGGCGCACCCTACCCGCCCAACTATGGCGATTCAATGGAGGAGCTATGTCCGTAACGGAAATTGACCTTCGCCCTTCGGCTCCTTACATAGGAACAGTGTTAGCCTGAGGAGAGACGCGATGGCCCAGCTTGAAACGGAAACCTTGGCCCAAGTGGCGCTGTCGGACAGTGCCGCAAAGCGCATCGCTATGATCGTTCAACGGGAAGCGCCGGGCTCGCGCCTGCGCATCGCCATTTCCGGCGGCGGCTGTTCGGGCTTTCAATATGGCTTCACCTTCGATGCCGCCACCCAAGCCGACGATAAGATTATCGCCAAAGACGGCGCGGAAGTGGTGATCGACGAAACCTCGCTCGGGCTGATGCAGGGCGCGCTGATCGATTTCGTCGAAGATCTCGCCGGGGCCGCCTTCCAGATTAGGAATCCGCAGGCGGCGGCAAGTTGCGGCTGCGGGAACTCGTTTTCGCCGGTATAATTCTGGCCATGAAAATCGCCACCTGGAACGTCAATTCCCTCAAAGTCCGCCTGCCGCATCTGCTGCGCTATCTGGAGGCCGATACCGCCCCCGATATTCTGCTGCTGCAAGAGCTAAAGTGCCAGACCGACGATGTGCCGCGCGCCGACATTGAAGCGCTCGGCTATCACGTCGAGGCCGTGGGCCAGAAAACCTATCACGGTGTCGCCATTATCTCGAAGCAGCCGATTTCAGTAGTGCTGCGGCATTTACCCGGCGACGAGACCGACGAGCAGGCGCGCTATCTGGAGGCCGATATCGCGGGCCTGCGCGTCGCGGCCCTGTATCTGCCGAACGGCAATCCGGTCGAGACCGAAAAATACCCCTATAAGCTCGGCTGGATGGCCCGCCTCGCCGACCGCGCCGCGACGCTGCTCGCTGAAGACCGGCCCTTCCTGCTGGGCGGCGATTATAATATCTGCCCGACCGACGTTGATCTCTACGATCCGGTCGGCTGGCGCGACGATGCCCTGGTGCGCCCGGAAAGCCGCGCCGCCTTCCGCCGCCTGCTCAATCTCGGGCTCACCGAAGCCTTTCACGCCCTGCACCCGCACGCGGCCCACGTTTACAGCTTCTGGGATTACCAGGCCGGGGCCTGGCAGCGCGACAATGGGTTGCGCATCGACCATCTCCTGCTCTCGCCCGCCCTGGCGGACCGGCTGGAAGCCTGTGAGATCGATAAGGAGCCGCGCGGCTGGGAACGCGCGTCGGACCATACCCCCGTTTGGTGCCGGTTGCGGGAAGTCGCTTAGCGATGTTAGGGGCCTTGCCCCTAACGACCCCAGATAAGGGCTTCGCCCTTATCAATCCCATTTATTTTAATATAAATCATATAATTATCGCTTTTTCTTAAAGCAAAATGGTTTCCAAAGGGCGAGCCCTTTGGTGGGGTTTCAGGGGCAAAGCCTCTGATCCTTTTACGCCTTCCGAGGCCGTAACCGCACCTCTTCGCGCAGCCAGCGATAGGGTAGATCGGCGGGATCGGCGGTGACGAGGCCGGGGGCGACCGTGACTAGGATTTCGCTAGCGATGGGTTGGAAATCGGCGCGGAAGTGGACCGAGCTTTTCAGCACCAGCACGGCGCAGGTTTTCGGATCGACGCCGAGGTGGGTGAAGATCGCCTGGGTGGAGGGCTGCTGGCGCGCCGAGCCGATGGCCACCTGCACACCGGCCACGTCCAGCAGCGCCATCGGGCCGAGATTCATCGTGCCGCCCTCCCACATCGGCCCGGTCCCGAGGAAGGTGCCGGAGCCCAGGCGCAGCACGCGCGCCTTGGTCTCCAAGGGCGTATCGCCGGGCGTGCCTGTGCCGCCCAGGGTGATCGCTATCTCCGCGCCCTCGCCCACCGCATGGGCGGCGTCGGCGGTTGCGGGATCGTGCAGCAACCCGAGCGTCACGCCCGCAAGGCCGCGCGCCAGAATCGCGCGTAGCAGGCCGGTGGTATCGCCCGAGCCGCCGCCGCCGGGATTGTCTTGGGTGTCGGCGAGGATGATGGGACCGCTCAACCCGCCTTGGGCGAGCAGCCGTTCGGTTTCGTCCAGTGCTGCCTCAATCGACCACAGCCCGGCCTCGGCATAGGCGCTTTCGGCATCCAGCAGGGCTTGGAACAGCCTATCCGCCGCCGCGTCGGCTTCGGCTTGGGTGGGGGCATAGGCGAGGATCGTCGGGCCGGTTTCGGGCGAATCGGATAGGGGGAAACCGGGGCTATAGGAGAGGTCCGCCCCGGTTTCGGCTTCGATCTGCTCCAGCAGGCGGTAGAGCCCCGCCGTCGGTTCGGCGAAACTGCATTGGGCAGTAATCGGAATGAGGTAAGGGCAAACGCGCAGGGCCTTGCCGCCCCAGCCGCGCGCTTCCAGCAGGCGTTTAGCCGTGCGCGCGCCGGTTTCCAGCATATCCACATGGGGATAGGTGCGGAAAGCCGTGAGGAAATCCGCCTGTTCCAGCATCAGCTTGGTGACATTGGCGTGCAGATCGAGGCAACCGACCAGCAGCGCGTTCGGCCCGATCACCGCGCGCATCCGGCGCAGCAACTCGCCCTCGCCGTCTGGGAAATGCTCCGTCACCATCGCGCCATGCAGGTCAAGAAACACCGCGTCGATCTGGCCTTGGGTGATGAGATCATTGATGATCTGCGCCGAAATCCGCTCAAAAGCATCGCTCGTCACCGGGCCGGAAGGGCTGGCGACGGTCCACAGTAAGGGAATGAGCGAAGCCCGGCGTTTCAGCGCTTCGCGCATAAACCCGGCGATGGGCAGGGTTCGGTCCATCACCGTATCGAACAGCGCATCGCCGCGCGACAGCCCCGGCCAGCCCTTCGCTGCGACGAAATCCGCATAGGTGGCGCGGCTGGGGGCGAAGCTATTGGTTTCGTGCTGAAACCCGCCGATGGCGATGCGCATGGGTTTAGGCCTCACTCAAATCAAGGCGTTTTTCGATTCAGTGAAGGGCTACGAGAGAGCGGCCCCGAACACTCAGCCAACCGAGCATATCGCTGAGCGTCTCTTCGATACGTTCCATCCGATGACCTAAACAGTATAAATAGATCAAGACAAGAATTTTTTGTTTCGTCTCACAATTTTTTTATTAATTAATCTTTTTTCTGTGAAATCTACAAAAAATTTCTAGAAAATCATTTTGGCCGCCAAATACTAGCTTGACGTTGCGCCTCATCAATACTCTCACGACTCATCTTCAGGGCTATACGATCACGTTCCTTAGCAGCATTACTTGCTTCGTTAAAATCGGTTGCACGTGCCGCTGATATGTTAAGCCATTTGTGCGCCTGTATATAATCCTGAGTCACCCCGCGACCCGTAATATACATTAAGCCTAAGTTAAACTGAGAGTCAGAGTCACCCTGGTCCGCTGCTCTCCGAAACCAGTAGATAGCCTGCTTATAATCTCTCCCCACGCCAAGACCGTCACTGTAAGCCAAACCCATATTAAATTGTGCAGGCGCATAATCCTGGTTGGCAGATTTAAGATACCAAATAACTGCTTTCTTATAATCTTGCAACACTCCGTCTCCCCTTCTATACATGTTTCCTAAATTAAATTGAGCGCCAGGATATCCGTGTTTTGCAGCCTTACTATACCAAAAAATGGCGTTATTATAATCTTTCAACACGCCTTGACCTTTTTGATACATAACTCCTAGATTAAATTGAGCCGCAGGATACTCTTGTTCTGCTGATCTCATATACCAAATAATAGCCTGTTTGTAGTCTTGATTTAATCCAAGACCTGATCCATACATTGTACCAATATTATATTGTGCTACGGGATCTCCATTATCAGCCAAAGGGCGAAGAATTATAAGTGCACGCTCATAATTTTTATTATTATACGCCTCTGTCGCGTCTTTCAAAGAGCTTGCTAATACATAAGATGAAAGCCCAAAAAAGGACACTACAATCAATAAAAATGAACAAGTTAACCTCAAAATAGCCCCCTATACGAAATAATTTGAAAACTTTACTGTGGAGAACCCGGACCGGAATAGTATAAAATTTCTCAGAAAATTTACAGCAGATAACGTACCTGTCTGAAAGATAACCAACTCTGCAAGGTCAGAAACGCCTGCAGAGTCGGTTCGTTCGATATTTTCAAACAATTTTAGAGCATTGATGCAACTCAAGTTGCTTACAGCGCCGCCAGCCGCGACAGAGCCGTCTCCAGCCGGGCAATCAGCCCCTGGAACTCCGCCAGCCGTTCGCGGTTTTCCTCGATCACCGCCGGATCGGCTTTGGCGATGAAGTCGGCATTGCCGAGCTTCTTTTCGATTTTTCCCAGCTCCTGCTCGGCCTTGGTTTTTTCTTTGGTCAGGCGGGTTCGTTCAGCATTGGGGTCGATGGCTCCTGCAAGATCGAGCGCGAGCGTTGCCGTCCCTTCGACGATCTGCACGGACGTGGCGGTCGCCGCCCCCGTCCCCAGGCCCGAGACGCGCGCGAGGCGTTGGATCACGGCCTTATGGGTTTCGGCCCAGCGCGCGGCATCGCCCGAAAGATCGGTATAGACCGCTGCGAGTTCCGCCCCCGGCGGCACGTTCATTTCAGCGCGAAGGCCGCGCGCCTGGGAAATCAGGCCAATTACCCAGGTCATTTCGGCGTGGGCGGCGGGATCGATCAAACTATCCGGCAATTCCGGCCAGGGCGCGGTGAGCAGGCTTTCGCCCGCGCCGCCCGACAGATGCTCCCAAAGAGCCTCGGTGATGAAGGGCATGAACGGGTGCAGCAGCCGGGCGATTTGCTCCAGCGCCCACGCAGTCGTCGCCCGAGTTTCGGCGGCGAGCGCCGCATCGTCCCCGGCCAGGATCGGCTTGGTCACCTCCAGATACCAGTCGCAGAAGCTGCCCCAGGCGGTCGCGTAGAGCAGATTGGCGGCGTCGTTGAAGCGATAGGCGGCCAGCGCCTCATCGAGCTTTATGCGCAGGCCAGCAAGCTCGCCGATGATCCAGCGGTTCACGGTGCCCTTGGCCTGGGCCGGGTCGAAATCGGCCACGCGGGCGCAGCCGTTCATTTCGGCAAAGCGGGTGGCATTCCACAGCTTCGTTGCGAAATTGCGATAGCCTTCAACGCGCTGGGTAGAAATCTTCACATCCCGCCCCGGCGCGGCCATCGCCGCCATCGTAAAGCGCAGCGCGTCGCAGCCGTATTTGTCGATCAAATCCAGGG
>NZ_JBILQX010000180.1:0-7259 GCF_044372965.1 Elstera sp.
CGCGTCGTCATCTCTAAGAAGGCGGTAGCGATCGACGTGGGCGTGCCGGTATCCATCGTCAGCGGGTCGTTCTTATGCCGCTCCATGAAATCCGCAATGATGTGGTGGCTGCGCTCGGCGATATCGCCCATCACGCGCGACCATTCGGCAGGGTCGGGCAGGGCTACCGTGGGTGCGTCGTTATTTGCCGATTGGTTGGGGGTTGTTTGGTTTTGGGTCATTGCGGTCCTCCCTCCCTAAGTGCGCTTTGTGCGCGCTTTTTTTTATCGATACCAACAAAAGACCGCTCGCCCTGGTTTTGCTTGCCAGGAGAGCGTATTTTGCGTGTTCTGTCGGCGCGTGACGCGTCTTCCTCTGGATACCACGGATGGGAGGCGGTCGCAGCCGGAAAGCGTTAAGGTCGGTTCACAGCGGGGGAATGCATGACACAGCGGTTTGAGCGAGTAGGGAACACGCGCGGCATGGGTCGCCTGCTGTCGGTATCCATGCTTGCGCTGTTGCTCGGCGGGTGTAGCGACCTTGGGCTGTTTACCAATACCAAAACCACCGATGACGGCACCTATCCGAACCTTGGCACGGTGCCCGCCCGGCCCGAACCGCGGTCCGGTACCCCCGAGCGGCAAGCAGTGCGGGAAGGCTTGGCGGCGGACCGCGACAATGCGCGCTATAGCGCCGATCCGATCCGCAGGCCGTTCCCGGAGGGCAAAGCCGCCGCCGTGGCCCCAAGCTTGACGGACGGGAATTTCCCAGCCCAATCGAATTTCCGCCCGACCGAAGCGCCGCCGGGGTCCGCCCCCGCGCCCACGCCCGCCAGCGTCTCGGTGCAACCGATTGCGCCGCCCGTTGGGCAAGTCGCGCCGTCGTCCGAAGGAATGCCGGCAATCCCGCCGTCCGCGCCGCGCCAGCCCGAACCCGAACCGCCGCCGCCCGCGCCGGTCGATCTGGTGCCGCAAGCCGCGCAGGTTCCGGGGCCGCCGTCGGTCTCGGTTGCGACTCCGACTGTTGCCGCGCCCGCGCCGGTCCAACCGACCGCGCCAACCCTACCGAGCGGGGCCTCCGTCGATGCGCGGCTCGATGCCATGCTCGCCGATGTTGGGGCCGATCCCGTGCGGCGACAGGCGTTGAGTGCCGAAAATGCGGCGATCACGGCCCCGTCGCTCGCCACGCTCTATTTCCGCGACGGCTCGGCGGCGCTCGATGGCGCGGCGCTTGGCGTGCTGAAACAGGTGGCGCAGATCCAAAAATCCCGAGGTGGGCGTTTGGTGCTGGTCGGCCATGCAAGTCGGCGCGCGGAGACGAATGACGCGCGCAAACGCGAAACTTTCAATCAAAAAATCAGCGCGCAACGGGCTGAAAATGTCCGTAAAGCCTTGGTGCGCTTGAAAGTTCCCCTGCTCGCTCTGTCGGTGCGCGCCTCGGGCGATCAGGCGGCGGTGTTCGATGAAGCCGCGCCCGCAGGGGAAGCCGCGAACCGCAAGGTCGAGATTTATCTTGAAGATTAAGGCCGCTCGCGCCTAAACGAACAATCGCCCTGGCGCGTGGGGACAGCCGCGGCGTTTCCCCATTAGTCCCCGTGGGATAGACATTATGGACAGCGACTTTCACAGCATTCGCCGCTTACCGCCTTACGTTTTTGCGGAAGTGAACAAGCTGAAAGCCGCCGCCCGAGCTAATGGCAGGGACGTTATCGACTTTGGCATGGGCAATCCCGATAGCCCGACGCCGAAGCATATCGTCGATAAATTGATCGAAGCCGTGCAGAACCCGCGCACGCACCGCTATTCCATGAGCAAGGGCATTCCCGGCCTCAGGAAAGCCATTGCGGGTTATTACGAGCGCCGGTTTGGCGTATCGCTCGACCCCGAATCGGAAATCGTCGCAACCCTGGGTTCGAAGGAAGGGCTGGCGAACCTTGCCAACGCCATCACCAGCCCCGGCGATACGGTTATGGTGCCGAACCCCTCCTATCCCATCCACGCCTTCGGCTTCATGATGGCGGGGGCCTCGATCCGCCACCTGCCGACCACCGAAGGCAGTGATTTCATGGTGATGCTGGAGCGCGCCGCGAAACACTCGGTGCCCGCGCCGACTGTGCTGGTGGTCAACTATCCCTCGAACCCGACCGCCGAAGTGCGCGGGCTCGATTTCTATACCGATATTGTCGATTTCTGCCGCAAGCGGAATATCTGGGTTCTGTCGGACATGGCCTATTCGGAGCTTTATTTCGACGATAACCCGCCGCCCTCGATCCTTCAGGTGCCGGGCGCGATGGATATTGCGGTGGAGTTCGGCAGCCTGTCGAAAACCTATTCGATGCCCGGCTGGCGCATGGGCTATGCGGTGGGCAATAAGAAGCTCATCAACGCGCTGACCCGGATCAAATCCTACCTGGATTACGGGGCCTTCGCGCCGATTCAAATCGCGGCTGCGGCGGCGTTGAATGGGCCGCAAGATTGCGTTGAAGAGATGCGCACTATGTATAAGCAGCGCCGGGATGTGCTCATTCAGTCGCTGGCGCAAGCGGGCTGGGATGTTCCGTCGCCGCCCGCGACGATGTTCGCCTGGGCGCCGATCCCGGATCGTTTCAAACATCTGGGCAGCTTGGAATTTTCGAAGCGCCTGCTGCTCGAAGCCGATGTGGCGGTCGCCCCCGGCGTTGGCTTCGGCGAGTATGGCGATGGGCATGTACGCCTCGCGCTGGTGGAAAACCCGCAGCGCGTGCGCCAAGCCGCCCGCTCGATCAAGACCTTCTTCGGGCGCGACGATGTGGCGGACACGGCGTTTAAACCCGTGTTCCACATGGCGGCTCAGTAATCCTGTCCAACACGACCCGACGATGATTTGAGAGTGAGAGAATAGGTTATGGAAGATCGTAAACCGTTGCGCGTCGGCATTGCCGGTTTGGGTGTCGTCGGCGCGGGCGTTGTCGGGGTGTTACAGCGGAATGCCGAGCAGATCGCGGCCCGCGCGGGCCGTCCCATCGAAGTGGTGGCGGTGGCCGCGCGGGACCGCACGCGGGATCGCGGCGTCGATCTCTCAAAAGTGACCTGGGCCGAAACGGCGAAAGATCTGACCCAGCGTAACGATGTCGATGTCTTCGTCGAACTCATCGGCGGCTCGGAAGGCCCGGCGCGCGAGGCGGTGGAAGCTGCGCTGGCGCGGGGCCTGCCGGTCGTTACCGCCAATAAGGCGCTGCTTGCCCATCATGGGGCGGAACTCGCGCGGATGGCGGAAGCGCGCGGCGTCACCCTGGCGTTTGAAGCGGCGGTGGCGGGCGGTATTCCGGTGATTAAGGTGCTGCGTGAAGGCTTGGCGGCGAACCGCTTCAGCCGCGTCTACGGCATTCTCAACGGCACCTGCAATTACATCCTGACCAAGATGCGCCAAGAAGGCCGCGATTTTGCCGATGTGCTGGCCGATGCGCAGAAGCTGGGCTATGCCGAAGCCGATCCCACGTTTGACGTGGAAGGTATCGACGCGGCCCATAAGCTCTCGATTCTGGCCGCCGTCGCTTTCGGCTCCGATGTGGCCTTCGATAAGGTGCATGTGGAAGGCATCCGCCACGTTTCGGCGGTCGATATCGCCTTTGCCGAGGAACTCGGCTACCGGATTAAGCTGCTCGGCATCGCCGCCCTCACCGACGCCGGGCTGGAACAGCGCGTTCACCCCTGCATGGTGCCGGTCGATAGTGCCATCGCCTCGGTGGAAGACGTTTACAACGCTGTGGTCGCCGAAGGGGATGCGGTTGGCACCTCGATGATGGTGGGGCGCGGGGCGGGCGCAGGCCCCACGGCCTCGGCGGTGGTGTCCGATCTCATTGATCTTGCACGCGGTTTCAGCGTTCCCACTTTCTCGGTGCCGGTCGCAGCGAAAACAGCGCTGCCGTCGGTTGCCATCGACAAGCATCGCGGCGCTTACTATGTGCGCCTGATGGTGCTGGATCAGCCGGGCGTGATTGCCGATATCGCCGGGGCTTTGCGCGACGAAAAAGTTTCGATGGAAGCTATGATCCAGCGGGGGCGCAATCCGGGGGAAATCGTCCCGGTCGTGCTTACCACGCACGAGACCGACGAAGCGGCGATGCGCCGCGCGCTCGCCCGGATCGATGGCTTGCCCGCGATCACAGAGCCGCCCCGCGTTATCCGCATCATGGAACAATTGTAAGCGCCCCTGTATCGCGCTATCACCCTGCCCAACTGTTAGCCCCTTTGCCTAAGGGGCCTCTTGGAGACATTTGCCCATGTCGATGGACCGTAACCTCGCCCTTGAAGCCATTCGCGTTACCGAAGCCGCCGCGCTCTCCGCCTCCCGCCTGATGGGCCGGGGCGATGAGAAGGCCGCCGATCAGGCCGCGGTCGATGCCATGCGCCGCGCGCTGAACGATCTCGATATCGACGGGACGGTGGTCATCGGCGAGGGCGAGCGCGACGAAGCGCCGATGCTCTATATCGGCGAGAAGGTTGGCACCGGCCAAGGCCCGCGCATCGATATCGCCCTTGATCCGCTCGAAGGCACGACGATCACCGCCAAGGGTGGCCAGAATGCTCTTGCCGTCATTGCGATGGCGGAAGCGGGCGGGTTCTTGAACGCACCGGACGTGTATATGGATAAGATTGCCGTTGGTGGGGGCTTACCTGACGGCGTGGTGGATATCGATGCCGACCCGGCAACGAACCTGAAGAACCTCGCCCAAGCCAAGAAGCTGGCGGTGGAAGACCTCGTGGTCTGCATTCTCGACCGGCCCCGCCATTCCGATTTGATCGCCAAGGTTCGCGCTGCTGGCGCGCGCATTATGCTGATTTCCGATGGGGACGTTTCGGGCGTCATCGCCACCTCAACCCCGAATTCGGGCGTCGATCTGTACCTCGGGTCGGGCGGCGCGCCGGAAGGCGTGTTGGCCGCTGCCGCGCTGCGCTGCATCGGCGGCCAGATGCAGGGCCGTCTGTTGTTCCGCAATGACGACGAGCGCGGCCGCGCCACCCGCATGGGCATTACCGACTTCAACCGCAAATATTCGATGCTCGATCTTGCCAAGGGCGACGTGATGTTCGCGGCAACCGGCGTGACCGATGGGGCGATGCTGCAAGGCGTGCGCCTGTTCCCCGGCGGGGCGACGACCCATTCGCTCATCATGCGTTCGGCGACGGGCACGGTGCGCTATGTGACCGCTCAGCACAATACCGTGCTGAAGCCGTTCAATCACTAAGCCGATGAGCAGCGCCGCCGCCTTTTTGGGGGTCGAACGCTCGTTTGGCGGGCGGCGCTGGATTGATCGCGGCGGCGACGCGCGCCTAGGGCTCGCCCTTGCGCAACGGCTCGGCCTGCCCGAACTCGTCGGGCGGTTGATGGCCGGGCGCGGCGTGAGTTTGGAGGGGGCGGAGGATTTCCTCACTCCCACGCTGCGCCGGGCGCTGCCCGACCCCTCCAGCTTTCTCGATATGGATAAGGCCGCCGAAGCGCTCGCCGCCTGCGTGGCGCGGGGCGGGCGGATCGGCCTGTTCGGCGATTATGACGTGGACGGCGCGACTTCCACGGCGTTGCTGTGGCGCTTTTTCAACGCCCTCGGCCCCGCGCCGCTCATTCATATTCCCGACCGCATGACCGAAGGCTATGGCCCCAATGCCCCGGCGCTGATCGCGCTGAAGGAAAAGGGCGCGGAAGTGATCGTCACCGTCGACTGCGGCGCGACCGCCCACGAGCCGCTACGGCTGGCTGCTGAGGCGGGGGTGTCGGTGATCGTCTGCGACCATCATGTGGGCGAGCCCGCCTTGCCGCCCGCGCTGGCGGTGGTGAATCCAAACCGCTTCGACGAAACCACCGAACATCGCACGCTGGCCGCTGTCGGCGTCGCCTTTCTGCTCGCCATCGCCGTCAACCGCGTTCTGCGCGGGCAGGGGTTCTATAAGGCCTCGGGTCGGCCCGAGCCGGACCTGATGGGGCTACTCGATATCGTCGCCCTGGGAACGGTTGCCGATGTTGTGCCGCTGACGGGGGTGAACCGCGCACTTGTCACCCAAGGGCTCGCCGTTCTACGCCAACGCCGCACGCTCGGCCTGCGGGCACTGGCCGATAGCGCCGGGCTCGACGAAGCGCCGGAGGCCTATCACCTCGGCTTCATCTTCGGCCCACGCGTCAATGCTGGGGGGCGCGTGGGGGAGGCGGGCTTAGGCGCGCGCCTGCTGACCACCGAAGACCCAATCGAAGCGCAAAACATCGCCCAGCAGCTCCATCACTACAATGAGGAGCGCCGGGCGATTGAGGCCTTTGTTCAGGAAGAGGCCATCGCCAAGCTCGAAAGCGCGCCGCCGAAGCAGGATCAGCCGCTGATTCTGGTGGCGGGCGAGGGGTGGCATCCGGGGGTGATCGGCATCGTCGCCTCGCGCCTCAAGGAGCGCTATCACCGCCCGGCCTGCGTCGTGGCGTTGGAAAATGGCGTGGGCAAGGGCTCGGGCCGCTCGGTGCCCGGCGTGGCGCTCGGCGATGCGGTAATTGCAGCGCGTCAGGCGGGGTTGCTCAGCAACGGCGGCGGGCACGCGATGGCGGCGGGCTTCACCGTTGCCGAGGATAAATTAGCCGATCTCGAAGCCTTTCTATCCCAACGCATCCGCGACGACCTTGCGGGCGCGCCGCTGGTGCCGCACCTGTCGATGGATGCGACGCTGGACTGCCAGGGCGCAACGCCCGACCTGCTGACCCAGGTGGCACGCCTCGGCCCCTTTGGTCAGGGCAATTCCGAACCGCGCTTCGTCGTCACTCCGGCGCGGCTGGTAAAGGCCGATGTGGTCGGCGCGGCGCACGTCCGCCTGATCCTCACCGGCCCCAATGGTGGACGGTTGAAGGCGATTGCCTTCCGCTGCCTCGACACGCCCCTGGGCGATGCGCTGATGAACCATCGCGGTGCCTATTTTCATCTTGCAGGCCACCTGCGGCGCGACACTTGGCAGGGTGCCGAAGGCGTCCAATTGATTGTCGAAGACGCGGCCCCACTGGCATAAACGCAAGGCTTTCAGCGGGTTTTTCGCCGCTCGGTCATGGGAATGTCACGAAACGCAGGCGACCGAACAAAGTCACTCTTGACCCCTCCCCGCAAATCGCGCTATCAACCGGCCACGCCAAGACGTCCCCATCGTCTAGAGGCCTAGGACACCAGCCTTTCACGTTGGTAACACGGGTTCGAATCCCGTTGGGGACGCCATTCACACCATAACCTATTGATATTTCTAGGTTATTCCGAAGTGAAACGGCGCTTTTCCCAGCAG
>NZ_JBILQX010000027.1:0-29730 GCF_044372965.1 Elstera sp.
TCTCGATTGGCTGGACCGGGCCAATTCCCGTATTCCGGCGGGGGAAGATTGCGGGTATGCGGCGTTCTTCGCGAGCATCGACACGATCATTCTAGGGGCGCGAACCTTTGAAACCGTGCAGGGCTTTGAACCTTGGCCCTATGCCGGTAAACGGGTGGTCGTTCTCAGCGCGCGCCGCATGGAACTTCTCGAAACGATCCCCGCCGAGATTACCGACACGCCCCCGGCAGAGCTTCTCTCTCGCCTTTACGACGAAGGGGCGCGGCATGTTTATGTCGATGGCGGAATAACTGTTCAGGGCTTTTTGCGCGCCGGACTGATCGACCGCCTGACGGTGACAGTTATCCCAATTTTACTGGGCGAAGGGCGGCGGCTTTTCGGGGCGCTCGCTTGCGATCTCAATCTCACGCTCGAAGAGAATCGCGCGTATGATTTCGGGTTTACCCAGACAACTTACCGGGTCTGCCCAGCGAGCCCTTAGGACGCAAGCCTTAGCGCCGTAATCGTGGTGGTACTCGGGTCTTTTACGAGCCCATCGACGACGAGATTGACGCCAAGCTCGCCAATCGATCCAACCCCGTTGGAGGTGGCGAGCTTTTCCATCTTTTCTTTCAGATTGATCGCGGCAGAAGCCTGGTTGGCATGGGCAATCGCCCGATGCTCACCTGCCGAGGTTTTAAGGAAAATTTCGACAACATCCTTCCCATCCGAGCCGATGCGTGCCCGAATTTCCTTGATAGTGCCTGTGATGCTGTGATGCTCGACGCCGGTCAAGTCGCAGCCCTTCCCTGAAATCTACGCCGAACAGAATAGCGTAAACTTCAGAAGTTCCTAGCAAAACTTACAACGCCCCCCTGCGCAGATTTTACGCAGGGGCCGCGCACGGGCGGTTTTCGGGGAATCCCCAGATGAGCGCTTTGAGCGCCCCCGGAAGAGCGATATACTCAGTCTTCAAGTGCTAAACAGGCTAGACAGTGACGCCCGATTTCGGCTTTGCTGGCTCTATGGTTTGGAACCGAAACGATGTTTTTAGGCTGAGAGATTAAGATGGCCGCCCCCCTTCAGCGCCGGGTCTTCGACCAAGCGACCCTTAATCATTTTCTCGACCTGTATGAGCGCTCCAGCCGCGGCCCCGCTTTTGCCGAACGGCCCAGCTTTCTTGCGTGCGATTTCTCGGGCCTCGATTTCTCTGGGCGGGATTTAACCAATTTCAGCGCCATCGGCTGCCGCTTTGTAAATGCCGATCTGTCGCGCTCAAATCTCAGCTTCGCCAATCTTTATGCCGCCGATCTGCGCGGCGCGATTCTAAAGAATGTCGAATTTACCCGCGCGGATTTACGCGGTGCCTGCTTGCGCTCAGCCGATCTTGGCGGGGCGAATTTGCAAGAAGCCTCCCTTGAGCGCGGCGCGCTATTCTTCGCCTCGATCGATGGCGGCTTCCGCGATACCGCCGTGCCGGTGAAAAGCGCCTATTACCGCCAGATTCATCATCTTGCGCCGGAACCAATCCGCGATACCGATATGCGCGGGGTTATTCTGGAGCATGCCGATATTTCGGATAGCGATCTTTCTTTCACCGATTTGACCGGCGCGAACCTGACGGGGGCCAACCTCACCCGCTCCAACCTAACCGGCGCACGCTTCTTTGGCGCGAATTTGACCGGGGCCAAGCTGCAAGGCGCAAAACTCCGCCAGACCAATTTCGTGACGGCGATTTACGATAGCGCGCAGTTCAAGGATTGCGACATCTCGGGAACGGTGTTTCCGCGCGAAATGCCGGATTTTGATTCGGAGTTTCCCCGTCGCCTCGCCCGGCATACCCGCTGGGTGCAGTCCTTGGGCTCGGAAGGCGAGCGGCTCGATTTCACCATGATCGACCTGCGCGGCAAAAAGTTCGACGGGCTCGATCTGTCGGCGGCGGTGTTTACTCTGTCGCTGCTCGATGAAGCCAGTTTTGCGGGCTGCTACATGGCGATGGCCGAACTCAACGGCGTCAGCGCCCGCAAAGCCCATTTCGATAAGGCGGACTTACGCGGCTCCAACCTCACGCGCGGTAATTTTACCCTGGCAAGCTTCCAGGGCGCGAACCTTGGCATGATGGATATCGCCGGGATGCACCCAATGAGCGTGCCGACCCGCCTCACTCAATCCTGCATTATGGCGGCGAATTTCGATAATGCGGTGCTGACCGGGGCCGATTTGGAGTTAGCCGACGCCACGGAAGCCCGCTTCACCTCGGCCAATCTCGCCGGGGCCGTGCTCATCAACACCTATTGCTACGGCGCGAACTTCCGCGGCACGAATTTCGACAATGCCGTTCTGACCCATGTACGCGGGTTGGAATTCTCCCTCACCTAACCCGTTCAAAGATTATAGTTTAATGAAATGCGCGTCAAAAATGGTGCGCATTTTTTGATATGCGTTAAACTTCTTCCGGAAAATAGCCCTACCCGCTTCGGAAGAGTTCGCCATGACCAAAACCATTATCGCTTTCATTCCCGGCACGACCGCATCGGAGTTAGTGAACCCGAATGGTAAAACCATTTGGCCCAACCTTATTGGGGAGGGTAAAATAAAGCTCGCGGAATGGGCTGATCAGCTTCTTCTGTATAAAGAAAAAATTACAGTTGGAAACCTTGTTCCGACTTATCCAAACCCGGTGGACCCAACAAAGCCAATTCCCTGCTATCAATCCTTGATGGATTATATGGGGACGAGCAGTAATTTTGGTTCAGACGTCAACTTTACCCTTTATACCTATAATAGTGCCTCTGCCACCGCCAAAGTACCGGTTGCCGACTATCTTTTCTATATGATCCCCTACGACTGGCGGCAGGAAAATGGACCGGGGGACGGCTCCAATTCGACCTGGGTGAATGCGGCGCTGACCCAACTCGATGCTTCCTACGCGGGGGAAGACTATCAACTGTTCATTATGGCCCACAGTATGGGCGGTTTGATTTCGCGCTACCTGCTGGAAGTCACGCCGAATAAGGGGCCGTGGGTCTCAAAACTCCAAGCGCTGATAACGCTGGGAACGCCCCACTATGGGGCACCGCTGGCGCTACCGGCAATCCTGGGCGACGCGATTGCGGGCCAGAAGGGGATCCCCTGGTCGCAAAAGCTTTTCATTAGCGGCTACGTGCAGAAGCTCATCAATAATCCGCATTATCCGTCGACCTATGAGTTGCTGCCGCCCCAGGGGGCACCTTTCCTGACCGACGAGAAAACTGGCGCGAGCCTGGATCTCTATGCGCCCTCCGATGCGCTAGCAAAGGCCTTGTCCCGCGCGGGCGTTCTCGGCGTCGCCCATTTCGATGCGAAAACGCTTGCGGGGGTTCAGAAGGATTTCTTTGGGGCGATGCCCTATCAAGGCCCCTTCTCCGTCCCCTATCATTGCCTCGTGGGCACCCAGGAAGAGACCATAACCTCCGTGACCTACACGCCGGGCAATCTGGTCCATAAGGCCGATTTTCTTGCGGTCCCCACAGTTGGAGCCGCGGGCGGCGACGGGGTTGTGCCGCAAACCAGCGCAAGCTTCCAGCCGCCATCAGGGACGGCGAATAAGGGCGTCTCCGTCTATGAGTTCGCCAATTATGACCACGGTCAACTCGCCGGATCGAATATGACCACGCAACCGGCCGCGATTGAAACGGCGCTGTTCCAGATTATTGGCATTCCAAAGCCGTAAGCGACGCCTAAAGCTCCTCGACATCGACAACGCCGGGGAGCGATTTTACCATCGCGCGTAAGGACGGGGTGACGGCAAAGCCGCCGCTGAGCGGAATTTCCACGTCGCACTCTTCAAGATCGAGCAGCACGGAAATCCGCCCGCGCCCCCGATATTGGTCGCCCTGGTCGCGCAAAATCTGCTTCAGCGACGGCAGCGGTGAATCGTCCGCCAGATAAATCCGCATGCCCGAAACGGTGTTTTCCGTCGCAGCATCGAGCAGCCCGACCTGCTGGGCCAGGAGTTTCACCCCCTCGCCCTCCAACCGCGCTTCGACGTGCATTAGCAGCGGCTTATTGGCGTCCAGCATCTCGCGCGACACTGCCAACACTTCCGAGAACAGCGTAACTTCGTAAGAGCCGCTAGCATCTGAAAGCTGCACAAAGGCCACCCGACTGCCCCGCGCCGTGGTGATTTCTCGGCGGCTCAGCACAATCCCGGCGACCTTCACCCGCTGCGGCTCGCCGGGGCGGATCTTATGGGTGAAATCGGCGGCGCGGGTGACACCCAGGCGTTTTAGCGCCCGCTCATACACATCGAGCGGATGGGCGGAGAGGTAGAAGCCGACCGCATCGAACTCCTTCTGCAAGCGCTCGTGTGGCACCCAATCCACGACGTTCGGTAAGGGCAGCGGCGGAGCCTCAACCCCGGTATCCCCGCCGCCGAAGAGGCTCACCTGATTGCTGGCTTTCTCTTCCGTTAAAAGCTGCGCGTGGCGCATCACCGCTTCCGCCGCCCCATGCACGCGGGCGCGGTTCGAATCGAGACTATCGAAGGCCCCCGCCAACGCGAGATTTTCGATCTGGCGTTTGTTAACGCTCTTTGGGTCGAGCCGGGCGGCGAAATCTTGCAAGGAGCGGAACGGCCCGCCTTTCGCCCGCTCGGCCACCAGAGTTTTCATCGCCTGATCGCCGACGTTCTTGACCGCCGCCAGCGCATAACGCACCGCCGTTTTGCCGTCCGGCAGCGTTTCCACCGAAAAATCGGGCGCGGAGGCATTCACATCCGGGCCCAGCAGCGGAATATTCAAGCGGCTGAGTTCTTGGCGGAAGACGTTCAGCTTATCGGTATTGCTCATATCGAAGGTCATCGACGCGGCGAAAAATTCCACCGGGTAATTGGCCTTCAGATAGGCGGTTTGATAGGAAACCAACGCATAGGCCGCCGCATGGCTTTTATTGAAGCCGTAGCCCGCAAATTTTTCGACCTGATCGAAGATTTCCGAGGCTTTTTTCGGATCGACGTTATTGGCCTTCGCGCCATCGCAGAAAGTGGCGCGCTGGGCGTCCATTTCCGCTTTAATCTTTTTGCCCATCGCGCGCCGCAGCAAATCGGCCCCGCCGAGCGTATAGCCCGACAGCACCTGCGCGATCTGCATCACCTGTTCTTGGTAGATAGCGATGCCGAAGGTTTCCTTCAGCGTGCCTTCCAGCAGCGGGTGCAAATAGTCCGGCGTTTCCCGCCCGTGTTTGCGGTTGATATAGCTCGGAATATTATCCATCGGACCGGGGCGGTAGAGGGCCACGACGGCGATAAGGTCTTCAATTCGGTCGGGGCGGAGGTTGCGCAGCACGTCGCGCATGCCCGAGCTTTCAAGCTGGAACACGCCGGTCGCATCGCCCCGGCTGAGCATCTTATAGGTTTTCTCGTCGTCGAGCGGCAGCAGGTCGAGGTTAATGGTAATACCGCGCTGCTGAATGAGTTCGACCGCGCGCACCAGCACCGTGAGGGTTTTAAGGCCCAAAAAGTCGAACTTCACCAGCCCCGCCTGTTCGACATATTTCATGTTGAACTGGGTCACGGGCATGGTCGAGCGCGGGTCGCGGTAGAGCGGCACCAGCTCTTCCAAGGGCCGGTCGCCAATCACCACCCCGGCGGCGTGGGTGGAAGCGTGGCGGTAGAGCCCTTCCAGCTTTTGCCCGATGGCGAGCAGGCGCGCGACCTGTTCATCCTCATCGCGCATTTTCTGGAACTGCGTGTCGCCCTTGATCGCCTCTTCCAGCGTCACCGGATTGGCCGGATTGTTCGGCACCATTTTGCAGATACGGTCTACCTGCCCATAGGGCATGGCGAGCACGCGCCCCACATCGCGCAACACGGCGCGGGCTTGCAACTTCCCGAAGGTGATGATCTGGGCCACGCGGTCGTGGCCGTATTTATCCTGGACGTAGCGGA
Organism: Elstera sp.; assembly: GCF_044372965.1. NCBI lineage: Bacteria > Pseudomonadati > Pseudomonadota > Alphaproteobacteria > Rhodospirillales > Rhodospirillaceae > Elstera > Elstera sp. The sequence goes on from NZ_JBILQX010000027.1 coordinate 5,906, forward strand.
TAACCTGATCGCGCCGTTCCTGGCAAAAATCGATATCGAAATCAGGCATGGAAACGCGTTCGGGGTTCAAGAAACGCTCGAACAGCAACCCGAACCGCAATGGGTCGAGATCGGTGATCGTCAGCGCCCACGCCACCACCGAGCCCGCGCCGGAGCCGCGCCCCGGCCCCACCGGAATCCCCTTGTCCTTCGCCCATTGGATGAAGTCGGCGACGATCAGGAAGTAGCCGGGAAACCCCATATTGATGATGACATCAAGCTCGAAATTCAGCCGCTCCCGATAGGGTTTGGCGATGGCTTCTTGCGCAGCGTCATCCATCTCCGGCGTAATGATCCCGGCCGCGAGGCGCTTTTTCAGCCCGGTTTCCGCCATTACGCGCAGTTCGGCGGGCTCGTCGCGCCCCGCGCCGGTCGAAAACGTCGGCAGAATCGGTTTGCGGAACGGGGTCGAAACCGCGCAGCGCTGGGCGATGACGGCAGTATTGAGAATCGCTTCCGGCAGATCGGCGAAAAGCGCCGTCATCTGCGGGCCGGTCTTGAAATAATGTTCCGGCGTAAGGCGGCGGCGGTCGGACACCTCCAGTGTCACCCCTTCGGCAATGCAGAGCAGCACATCGTGCGCCTCATACATCGACGGGCCGGAGAAATAGACATCGTTGGTCGCAACCAGCGGCATATCGTGGGCGTAAGCGAAATCGATCAACCCCGGCTCCACCGCCGCCTCGCGCGGGTCGCCGTGGCGTTGAAGCTCGATATAGAGCCGGTCGCCGAAAATCGCCTTCAGGCGCAGAACCGCCGCTTCCGACGCCTCGCGCTGGCCCTCGTTGAGCAGCCGCCCAACCCAACCGGTCACGCCGCCGGTCAGGCAAATTAACCCCGCTGCATGCTCCGCCACCAGATCGAGCGTGACCTGGGGCACCTCATGGCTTTCGGTGTTGAGGAAAGCGTGGGAGACCAGCTTCAGCAGATTCTCGTACCCGGCCATATCCTGGCAGAGCAACAGCAGCGGATCGGGGGCCAGCGGCAGGCCGGGCCGGGTAGCGCCATCGGTGCGGCGCACGTGGAGAATAGCGCCCAAGATCGGCTGAACCCCAGCATCGCCCGCCGCTTGGGTGAACTCGATGGCCCCGAACAGATTGCCCGTATCGGTCACGGCCACAGCGGGCATTTTCGCCCCCGCCGCGAGCTTGACCAACTCCTTCATCTTGATCGCCCCTTCCGACAGGGAATAGGCCGAATGGACGCGAAGATGGATAAAGGGGCTATCAGTCATGCCCCTACTGTAATCCAGCCGCCGCGCATCTGCGTATAGGTTTTAGGCGTAAGATGAATGGGAACCCTTGCTGAGGGTGCCGCGTCTTATTATCTGTGTCCCCAGGGGGTAATCGCCGTTTTGCGGTTGAGCGCCCCGCCAGAAAGGAATAGCGATAGTGCAGCGCATCCTGCTCGCCGATTTTCAGGTTTCGATGTCACACAGCGCCCGCCCCGATCTTAGTGCCTCCCTTGCGGATCGGTTGACGGTGGAACGCGCCGTCTCGGACCTGCGCCGCTCGACGCCGGTGATCCTCACCGAAGCCGGACAAACGTGGCTGGTGATCTCTGCCGAAGCCGCAACGGCGGGCGCGATGGTCGAGTTGATCCCCGACGGTGCGCCGCTCACGCTGGTGCTCACTGCCAATCGTGCCGAAGCCCTGGGGCTTGCTATTGTCGAGGAGCCGGGGGCTTTGGTTGCCCGCCGCCTGCGCGCGCCCTCCGAAGCCGGGCTTGCCGACCCAACCCATCCCGCAGGGTCCGGCGCGCCGGGCTCGATGCCGCTGACCATCGACGTGCCTTTACCTGCCGTCGCCGATGCCGCGATTCGGTTGATGAAAGCCGGGCAACTGCTGCCCTCCGCCTTGCTGGTGCCGCTCGCGGGGCCGATTGATGGACTGATCAGCCTACCCCGCGCGCTAGTACTAGATGCAACCCTGCAGGGCCAACCGCGCCTACGCCGCCTGTCGGACGCGCGCGTTCCGCTGACGGGGGCCGAGAAAACCCGCGTTGTCTCCTTCCGCGATCAAGTGACCGGCATCGACCATTTGGCGCTGTTGATCGGCGATCCGCTGAGCCAAGACGCGCCCCTGGTGCGCCTGCATTCCTCCTGCATTACCGGCGATCTACTCGGCTCGCTGCGATGCGACTGCGGCGAGCAGTTGCGCGGGGCCATCGTGACGATGAACGAAGCGGGCGGCGGTATTCTTCTTTATTTGCAGCAGGAAGGCCGGGGTATCGGTATCGTCAATAAGCTGCGGGCTTATGCGCTGCAAGACGGCGGCATGGACACGGTCGACGCCAATACCACGCTCGGCTTCGAAAATGACGAGCGCGATTTTTCCCTTGCCGCCGAAATGCTGCGCCAGTTAGACGTTCCCGCTATTCGCCTGCTGACCAATAACCCGCGCAAAGTTGGCCATCTCGCTGGATTTGGTATTGAGGTGCGCGAACGGGTGCAGCACGCTTTCCCCGGCAATCCCCATAACCGCCGTTATCTGGCGGCAAAAGCCAGCAAAGCCGGTCACTTGCTCCCGGCGGAAGACGAAAGCGCGCGCTGAAACGCCCGCACGGGCAATAGCACCGATCCGTGCCGCTGCGGGACGGATCGGGCCGCCGCAAGTGGGGCAAGCCACGACCACGCCGGGTCTAGCCCCGAGTCTGATTTCAGATAAGTTTCAAGTACTTCAGCGAGAGCATTAAAGAAACTCTCGCCTTCGCCAACCGCCCGCGCACCGACTAGGGCCGCGCTGGCCTGCCCGAGGGCGCAGGCTTCAATCCCCCAGGCAAAATCGGCAATTCGCCCCCCCTCGACCCGGCTGAACAGGGTCAGGCGGCTGCCGCAGACGGGGCTTACGACCTCAACCGCGACAGAAGGGGGCGGCAGCGACCCCAGTCGGGGAATCTGCATCGAAAGCCCAAGGATTTCATCCGTGTACGGAAGCATCCTCACCTGCGGCGGCGCTGGCCGCGTCAAAAATCCGCCGAACCATCGACAGCAGACCATTGCTGCGGCTGGGGCTCAAGTGCTGCGATAGGCCGATCGCTTTGATGAAATCCGGCGGCGTGGTCAGAATCTCTTTCGGCGTGCGGGCGTTATAAACCGACAGCAGCACGGCAATCAGCCCCGCTGTAATGATGGCGTCGCTCCCCGCTTGGAAATGCAAATGCCCCTCCCGAACCTCCGGCGCAATCCAGACCTGGCTCTGACAGCCGCGCACCTTATAGGCGTCGGTCTGAAACTCCGTTGGTAACGGCGGGAGGGCTTGGCCGAGTTCGATAATATATTGATAGCGTTCCTGCCAATCGGGCAACGCTTCGAAAGTTTCGATGAGTTCGGCCTGAGCGTCGGCGATGGAGAGCAAGGGATCGGTCATCAAAACTCTTTCGGGTTACGGCTTTTTCACATCGATGGATTCGAGCCCGGCGCGGGCCTGGTCGCCCGCCGCACTCTCGGGATCAAGGCTCAGCACCCGCAGCCAATCGGCGCGCGCGCCGGGCTTGTCGCCCTTGAGCGCCTTCACCGCGCCCCGCTCAGCCAAAGCATCGGGGGCGTTGGGCCGTTGGGTGAGAGCGCGGGCGACGTCCTCTTCAGCCAAATCCGCCGTGCCCAGCAGCCGATAGGCCGAGGCGCGATAGACCAAAGCGTCCGCGCGGCGCGGAGCAAGTTCTAGCGCGCTATTGAGATCGTCAATCGCTTCCCAAGATTGCTTGAGGGCGAGGCGGATAATGGCGCGGTCGATGAGGAAATCAACATCGCGCGGGCGGCGTTTCAGCGCTTCGGACTGCAACGGTAAAGCGCGGGTCGCGTCGCGCGCCAGCAGCCACGCCTGCGCCGCTTGCGCATAGAGATCAGGCGCAAGATCGGGGCGTTTGGCGGCGGCTTCGGCGGCTAAGGCTTCCAGATCGGGCGCGGCATATTCCGGGCGACCATAACGGATCATCGCGACAGCAGCGCAGTGCCGCGCCGCCATCCCGCCCCCCTGCTCGGCCCAAGTGCGGGCGGTTTCATGAGCTTGCAGCGGGTCTTGCGCGGTCAGGCGCAGGCAATTTTCGTAGCGCGCGGCGGTGCCCGACTCCGCCCCGCCGAGGGAAAGGGAGCGCGGCGGCGGTTTCGTTGGCGTTGCAGCCAATGCCCCTGCCGTCAAAACGGTCAGGCCGAGAGAAAAAAAGACGAAGGCGCGCACGCTGGCTTCCTTGGGAATTGGCTCCTAGCAGCCTATATAGTCCCTATGATCCAGTCTCAAGATGCTTTGCCGCCGCTTTTTTGTTTTGGCTACGGCTTTTCCGCCCAGGCTGCCGCGCGTTTGTGGCTGGACGCGGGCGGCCATGTGATCGGCACGACGCGCGATCCCAGCAAACTCAAGCAGATGCGGGCCGAAAACATCGAGCCCTTCCTGTTCGATGCGGTGCCCGACGAAAGCCTGCTGAGCGCGGGGGCCATCCTGTCGTCGGTCGCACCAACCGAGGCGGGCGACGATCCGGTTCTGCACCGCTATGCCCCCGTGTTGGAAAAAAGCGCCGCGCGCTGGATCGGCTATCTCTCCACAACCGGCGTTTATGGCGAGGCGAATGGCGGTTGGATCGATGAAACCGCCCCACTCGCCCCGACCACCGACCGGGGCATCCGCCGCGTGCAGGCCGAAGCCGCGTGGCTGAAGCTTTATGAAGATCACGGCTTGCCGGTGCATCTCTTCCGCCTCAGCGGCATTTACGGGCCGGGCCGGTCGGCGCTAGAAACGGTGCTGTCGGGCCGGGCGCAGCGGGTGAATAAGCCGGGGCAGGTGTTCAACCGCATCCATGTGGAGGATATCGCCGCAACCCTTTGGGCGTCATGGCAAAAGCCGAATCCGGGTGCGGCCTATAATCTTGCCGACGATGAACCCGCCCCGCCGCAGGAGGTTATCGCCTATGCCTGCGACCTTGCGGGCGTGCCCGTGCCGCCGCTGGTGCCGTTCGACGAGGCCCAGCTTTCGCCGATGGCGCGCAGCTTCTATGCCGAGAATAAGCGGTTGAAGAACAACAAGATTAAGGCGGAATTAGGCGTGTCCCTGCATTATCCCACCTACCGGGAGGGGCTTTTAGCCGAATGGCAGACCCGCGCCGAACGCTGACCCGTTCTCCTTGATGCGCTGGGTTAAGGTCGCCATATAAGGCGCATCATGAAGACCAAAACGAAATTTTTGACGACGCTCACGGCGGCGGTGCTGATGCTTCCGAGTTGCGCCCCCTCAGGCATGACGCGCGTCAGCCAAACCGATATTAGTTCCGCCTATACCCGTAGCGATTTGTCAGTCGCAAGTGGGCGGGGCGCGGTTCCGGTTGTTTTCTCCGGCGTCATCCCCGCCACGGATAAACCCGCCGCCGAGCGGGCCGTGCTCGCGGCGTTACCGACTTACTATACAAGTAACTTGACGTGGCGCGCGGCAACCCCCGCCGATCCCGAAACCGTCACCGCCCGGCTGGTCCTTGCGTTCGGACCGGACCCGATTTACCCAGCAGAGCGCCTGTGCGGTCTGAAACCCGGCTTTACGGTGAAAGCCCCCTCGCCGACCGAACCTATTCGCGCGGTCGCCGCCTATTGCCGCGGCCCCTCGGTACTCTCGTCCACCATCGGCGATGTTATTGATGCTGCTGGGGTTGAAGGTAGCAAGGGCCGAGCCCTCATCAGCGATATGGCCAATGCGCTGCTGCCGATGCGGGTTCCTGGGGATGATGAACTCCGCAGCCCGCTCTTCCTGCGCGTCGGCAGTTAAGCTTTCTTCTTCGCCGGTTTTTTCGATCCGTTCCCGCAGCTTGCCGGGAGCGGAATGCGTTCGTTCATGTTGAACCCTGCGGCCTCGGCGCGCTGCTGCTGGATCTTGTAACGGCCCTTGCTGGTGGCGGGGCAATCGACCGCCATTCCGGCTTCGACCATCAGCGCCGAAACATCTAAGCCCTCGATTTCGCACATGCCATTGCGGGCGCCGTTCACCAGTTCGGCGGTTGGATCGAAGTGGCAATAGACCCGGCGGGCGTTGATGCGCCGATGCAGCCAGCCGCGCGCTTCAATCTCGACCGCGCTGCCCACCGCCGCCGTGGCGACTCCGTGCAGGCGGATCGTCTCGACCCCAAGCCGAATGGTTCCGGCCCCCGCAATTTCGGGAAAACCGTTTACCGTTTCGGGGGAGACGGCGGCCTGCGCGCTGACGGTAAGCCCCAGCGCAACCAGACCAGCTAGGATTGCAGGCGCTGCCATTGGTCCACCGTCATCTTGCCGGTGGCGGGCGCACCGACGGAATTCTGCCATTCTTCGATCGCCCGGCGCGTGCGGCTGCCCATTTTCCCGTCCACCGACCCTGGATCGAACCCGCGCGCCTTCAACACCGACTGAAGCTGCCGGACCGACGGCATCCCCGCCCCAGTCGCTTGCGCCCCGCCGGGCATCGCGCCGGGGGTATTCAGCAGGCTCATGCTCGGCCCCGCCGTGCATTTCGCCGCCAAGATCGAGCAGTTCCAGAAATAGCCGGGCGGCTTGCCGCTGATCGTGCCGCCGGTCGAATATTCGCACGAACAGGTGGTTTCGGCCTGACAGGCGCGGCTGCCGAGCGTCGAGGGGCTACAGGTCAAGGCCTGGGCGAGCGCCCCGGACGTTAAAAACCCGAGGGCGGAAGCGACCAGCGCGGTGCGGGCAAGGGCGTGGAGAACCATAGGGCGCATCCCGAAAGCGTCTGAGATGCGCGCATCATAGGCGTCTGTAAGACGAGATTGGAGAGGCAGTGTTTGCCTAGCGCGGTCAATCCGCGCGGGGTTTGTCTAGCGCGGTCAATCCGCGCGGGGTTTGTCTAGCGCGGTCAGTCCGCGCGGGGTTTGCCTAGCGTGGACTAACCGCTCCCAGAAGTAGCGCGCGCGCCATCGGGAGCGGGCGGCCCAGGGTCTGCGCCGTTTCGGTTAGGGCCGGGGTTATGCGGTGAAGCCGCTCGGCCCCTTCGCCAAACGCGACGCCGGGATGCGCCCCCGCCTCTTGCAACAGCGCTTCTTCCAAAACCCCGTAGCGTTCCAGCCAATCATTTCCGCCGAGCCCGGCGAGGAAATGCCCGCAGGTAGCAAACACCTCCGGCACCGGCATACGTTCGGGCAAAAGCGCGTCGATCAGGGCCATCGCCGAGGCCAGTGCCAAAAGTTTGGGGGCCTGGCCGAAGTAACGCAGCGCCGGGGTTTCTTCGGGCTCCAGCGCCCAATAGCCGAGGCCGCTCTCCATCCGGCTATTCCAGGCGGCGGTAACGCGCGTTCCCGGCTGTCGCCACGGCAGTTTCGCAGGCGAGCCCCGATGAAAGCCTAAGTGACGCCCGTAACTGTCGGTCAGCAGGCTCACCACCATACCCGCTTCACCCTGGGGCCGCAGCGATAGGATATAGCCCTGATCGCGCCAGCGCATTCAGGGCTTTACGCTTTGAAGTTCAGGCCGAGCGAGGCGTAGATCGAGCGGTCTTCGGTCCAATTCTCGCGCACTTTAACGTGTAAGAAGAGGTGAACCGTGCGCTCGAAATGCTTCATCATTTCCCGGCGGGCGGCTTGGCCGATGGATTTGATCTTCTGGCCGTTGGCCCCGATAACGATCATCTTTTGCCCTGGGCGCTCCAGCGTAATCGTCTGTTCGATCCGCACCGAGCCGTCGGGCCGGTCATTCCACTGATCGGTTTCGACGACGAGGCTATAGGGCAACTCGTCCTGCAATTGCATGAAAAGCTGCTCGCGCGTTAGTTCGGCCGCCATCAGGCGCAGGGAGGTATCGGCAAGCTGATCGTCGGGATAATGCCACGGGCCTTTGGGCATGCGTTTGGCAAGTTCGGTTAGAACATCCTTCACGCCCGAGCCCGAGAGCGCGCTAATCATGAAGGTCGCCGCGAAGTTTACCCGAGCATGGATCGCCTGCGAGAGTTCCAGAAGCTTGGGTCGATCCACCAGATCAACCTTGTTCAGCACCAGAATCAGCGGCGCTTTGGCCTTCGCCAGCCCTTCCAGAATCGCGTCTTGCTCCTCATTGAGGCCCTTGCGCGCGTCAATCAGGTAGAGCACCGCATCGACATTCTGAGTGCTTTCCCAGGCCGCCGAGATCATCGAGCGCTCAAGGCGGCGTTTCGCGCCGGAGAAAATGCCCGGCGTGTCGACCAAAACGATTTGGGTTTCCGCCACCATCGCAATCCCGAGCGTGCGGGCGCGTGTGGTTTGGGCTTTTGGCGTGACGATGGAAATTTTCGCGCCGACTAGGGCGTTAAGCAGCGTCGATTTTCCGGCGTTCGGCGAGCCTACCAGCGAAACGAAGCCGCAGCGGGCATTTTCTGGCCCATTCGGATTGGCGGTTTCGGTTGTTTGGTCGTGATCGGTCATCGGGCAATCCGGGTTAACATGGCTTCAGCAGCTCCTTGTTCGGCAGTTTTTTTTGAGGGGCCGCGCCCTTGGGCATCGCCGAACCCTTCGATATGCACGGCCACGTCGAACACCGGCGCGTGCGGCGGCCCATCTTGCGCCACCACGCTATAGGCGGGCAACGGCAGACCGCGCGCCAATGCCCATTCCTGCAGTTTGGTTTTATTATCGGTCGGCGGGGCCGAGCCCGGTTTTAGCAGATCGGCCCAGAAGCGCGTGATAAAGCTGCGCGCAGGCTCCAACCCGCCATCGAGATACAGCGCGGCAATGACCGCTTCCAGCGCGTCGGCCAGAATATTGGCGTTCAGGCGGTGAACGTCCTTCTGGTCGTTTTTGGCGAAGGTCAGATAATCGCCCAAGTGCAGTTTTTTGGCGATTTCGGCCAGCGCGTCGCGCTTAACCAAATGCGCCAACCGCCGGGCCAAATCGCCTTCGGCTTCATTGCGCGCCCCAAACAGGGTTTCGGCGATGACGAGGCCCAAGACCCGGTCGCCCAGGAACTCTAACCGCTCATTGCCGCGATCATTGCGCCCCACCGCCGAAGCGTGGATGAGCGCCTGCGCCAAAAGCTCAGGGTTCTTGAACTCATAGCCGATCTGCGCCATCAGGCGCGCCGACGATTGACTGGGAGGGGCGGATATCCGAGCGCGAGCAGTCATGCGGCCTTAGTCCAGCCCTTTCCCGATCCGGTCAAAGCGCAAGGTCCAGGGCAGTTCCCAGAAGCGGAACAGCGAACCATCGACCGACAACCAAATGACCTGGGCCTTGCCGACCAGGTTTTCCACCGGAACGAAGCCCACCGAGGCGCGGCTATCTTCCGACCCGTCGCGATTATCGCCCATCATGAACAAATGCCCGGCGGGCACTTCGTAAACGCGGGTATTATCGAGCGGCCCAGCGTCCGACTGTTCGATAATGATATGCTTGCGGTTGCCCGGCAGGGTTTCTTCGTAGCGGCGCGTACGGATCGTATAGCCTGACTCGGTGCGATAGATGTATTCGTCAACAAACCGGCGGTCGACCACCTTGTCATTGATATACAGCCGCCCTTCGCGCATCTGCACCCGGTCGCCCGGAAGACCAACGACGCGCTTGATATAGTCGGTCTTATTATCCTGCGGGGTTTTGAACACCGCCACGTCGCCACGCGCGGGCAGCGTATCGCTGGTGCGGCCCGAGAAAATCGGCGGGCTCAGCGGGAAGGAATGACGGCTGTACCCGTAGGAATATTTCGTCACGAAAACGTAATCGCCCACCAACAGCGTCGGAATCATCGAGCCCGAGGGGATGTTGAACGGTTCGGCAAAGAAGGAGCGAATGCCGAGCGCAATGACAATCGCAATCGTCACCTGCCGGATCACATCCCACCAGCTACTGGCTTTCGATGCGGTTGCGTTGTTGGACACGCCTAGTTTCATCGCTCACAATCCAAGCTTGAGGCTGCCTTATTTGGCCACCCGCGCTTCGCGATACAAGATATAGAGTCCGCTGGCAATAACGATCGCGCTGCCCGTCACCACGGCTTCGGTCGGCAGGATACCCAAAACCAGCGCTTCAATCGCCACCGCCCACAGCATGGCCGTGTAATCGAACGGCCCAACGACCGAAACGGGAGCCAGCGTGAAGGCGCGCGTCATCAGCACTTGCGCCACGCCGCCGATCAACCCGACGCCGACCATGACGGCGAGATCGTGCAGGCTCTGCGGCCACATACCGATGAACGGCAGCGCGAGCAAACCGAGCACAGTCGTAAAACTGGTGAAATAGAAGACCGTCACCACGGCGGGCTCGGTGGAGCCAATCCGGCGGATCAGAACGCTCACGACGGCATAGGTCATCGCGCCGCCAATCGGCAGCAGCGACCAGAGGCTAAAGCTATCCCCCCCTGGCTGAACGATGTAAAGCACGCCCGCAAATCCCACCAAAACCGCAAACCAATGGGCGAGCTGCACCTTATCGCCGCCCAAAACGCCGGAAAGCGCGGTCATAAACAGCGGCGCGGAAAACCCAAGCGCGACCACGCCCGATACCGGCAGATATTTATAGGCGGTGAAAAAGCAAATCATCGAGACCGCGCCGAAGCAGCAGCGCAACAGATGCAGCTTGGGGTTCCGCGTGCGCAATATCCGAAACCCACCCGCGCGCTGCACGATCCACAGCACCGGAATCATCGCAAAAAGGCTGCGCGCAAACAGAATCTGAAACGTGTGATAGCCCGACGTGGCCATGATCTTGATCAGGAAATCCATGATCGTAAACAGGCCCGCCGCGCCGCACATGCACGCAATGCCGGTTAAAACAGCATCCCGCGAGGATTGAGCCGAAAGCACCTGAGCCATCAAAAACCTGCCAATGCCGGGGAAATAACGCCCAAACCAACGGGCATTGCCAAGAATGCGCGTCGAAATTCTGCTTTTTCCGAAAGTGGATGCGTGTATCGTGCGCTTGGCCTTGCCGGAGCGTCAATCCCCAAACGCCTTCTGTGAATGCAGGTTCTGCACATCTGATGAGCAGCTTTCTGGGGTGGACGTTCTTGTTTTATTCTGAAACTGCTGTTCCGAGGTTCTAATGTCCCTCCCCGCCGTCTCGCCCGCTTGGCTCGCAACCGGCATTGCGCTCGCCGACGCCGCCCGCCCCATCGCGCGCCAGTATTTCCGCTCGCGCCTTGCTATCGACACCAAGTCGGACCTATCGCCGGTGACGATTGCCGATCAGACGATTGAAGCCGCGATGCGCAAGATTCTGGCCGACGCTCACCCGGATCACGGCATTCTGGGCGAGGAACATGGGGCCGACCGCACCGATGCCGACTATGTTTGGGTGCTGGACCCGATCGACGGCACCCGCGCCTTCATTTGCGGTGTGCCCACCTTCGGCGTGCTGATTTCGCTCTGCTACCAGGGCCGCCCGATTTTCGGCATCGTCGATCACCCGGCCCTTGGCGAGCGCTGGATTGGCGGCATTGGCCTGCCAACCACCTGGAACGGCGAACCCTGCCACGCCCGCGCCTGCACGAAGCTTGCCGACGCCTACCTTTTTGCCACCAGCCCAGACATGTTCAAAGGGGCTCAGCGCGAGGCTTTCGCCCGGCTGGAAACTCAGGTGAAAGAGCGCCGCTTCGGTCTCGATTGCTTTGCAGCGGGCTTGATCGCCGGGGGCCATATCGACGCAATGGTCGAAACCTCACTGCAACCCTATGATTATTGCGCGCTGGTGCCGGTGCTGGAGCAGGCGGGCGCGACCATCACCGATTGGGAGGGCAAGCCGCTGACGATCCACAGCAACGGTAGCATCATCGCGGCGGCAACGGCGGAATTGCATGGGGAGATTCTTGCGGCGCTTGCCTAAGCCCACGGGATCGTTAAGGGGCAATCGCCCCTTAACCGGAGGTGCAGGGGGCCGCGCCTCCTGCGATCAGACCGCTCCCACCGTATCGAAATAATAGCTGCTAAACTCTTCCCGCAGCTTCGTTTTCAAGAGTTTACCCGTCGCGGTATGGGGCAGACCTTCAACGAACACCACATCATCCGGCAGCCACCATTTGGCGATGCGGCCTTCGTAGCCTGCCAGCACCTGTTCCTTCGTCGCCGTGCTGCCCTCCTTGCGGACGCAAAGCAGCAGCGGGCGTTCGTCCCATTTTGGGTGCTTCAGGCCGACGACGGCGGCTTCGGCGATTCCGGGCATGGAGGCCGCGATGTTTTCAAGCTCGATGGTGCTGATCCATTCGCCGCCAGATTTGATCACATCCTTGCTGCGATCGACGATCTGCATGCGGCCTTCGGGGTCGATGGTCGCAACATCCCCGGTCATGAACCAGCCGTCTTTAAAGGCTGGGTCATCGTCGCGGCCAAAGTAGCTGCTGGCGATCCAATGGCCCTGAATCCAAAGGTCCCCAAAAGCTTTGCCGTCGTGGGGCAGATCTTCGCCTTCGGTACCGGTAATGCGAAGATCGACGCCGGACACGGGCCGCCCCTGCTTCACCTGCCGCGCGGTGCGTTGATCCTGCGGCAAGGCGTGTTCCTCGGGCGTCAAATTGTTGGCGGTGCCGAGCGGGCTGGTTTCGGTCATGCCCCAGGCGTGCAGAACGTAAGTACCGAGATCATCAAACTCTTGGATCATACCGGGCGGGCAAGCGGCCCCGCCGATGACGACCCGGTCCACCGAGTCCAAGCGCTGACCGGTCGCCTTAAGATGATCGAGCAGCATACGCCAGATCGTTGGTACGCCCGCCAAAAGGGTAACGCCTTCGGTGGCGATCAACTCGGCCATCGGCGCGCCTGCCAAGGCCGGGCCGGGCAGCACCAGCTTCGCGCCGATCAGCGGGGCCATATAGGGCACGCCCCAGGCGTTCACATGGAACATCGGCACCGCAGGCAGAATGCAGGAGGCGCGCGAGACGTTGAACACGTCAGGCATGGCGATCCCATAAGAATGCAGCACGCTGGAGCGGTGCGTGTAGAGCACGCCCTTGGGGTTTCCGGTTGTCCCGGAGGTATAGCAGAGGCTCGACGCCGTGGTTTCGGGAAACTCCGGCCAGTCGAAGCTTTCTGGCCGGTCCGCGATCCACTCCTCGTAGCTCAGCGCATTCGGCAGGCTGGTTTCCGGCATATGGGCGCGGTCGGTAAGGATCACATAGGCTTCAACCTTCGGGCAGTGGGCCGCGAGTTTCTCCATCAGCGGCACGAAGGTAAGATCGAGGCAGAGAATCCGGTCTTGGGCGTGATTGATGATATAGGCGATTTGATCGGGGAACAGGCGCGGGTTGATCGTATGGCAAACGGCCCCGATCCCCGACACGCCGAAATAAAGCTCCAGATGCCGATAGGTGTTCCAGGCCAGCGTCGCCACCCGGTCGCCCAGCACAATGCCAAAGTCGCTCAAAGCATGGGCCAATTGACCGACGCGCCGATAGGCATCGGCATAGGTGTAGCGGTGGATATCTCCTTCGCAGCGGCGGCTGACGATCTCCTGCCCCCCATTCCAGCGCGCGGCGTGTTTCAGCAGCGGCGCGATGAGTAGCGGGCGATTCATCATGGAACCCAGCATAGTAGAGCCTCCCCTTTACGTTATTGTTAGGGGAAGACTAGCCTAAATTTTGCACCTCGACCACACGCTCTTCCTGTTGATCCCAGCGGAATTGGGGCGGCACGTCGAGCACGCAACCGCCGATCCAGCGCGGCTGGCTGCCGAATTGCAGCGCATCCATCTGCCCCATCACCACCGCGCCGCCGATGGGGGTGAGCCGGTAGCGGTCGTCGGCTTGTTCTAGCAATGCAAACGGCGGGTGGCTGAGGTCGCGCAGGACGGGATAGAACATCATATCCCCCAACCACGCCGCAGGCTCTTGCAGGCAAACCGAGGCGAAGATTGCCGCCGCCGTCTCTGCCCCGTCGGCGACCGCCCGCAGGGCAAGCCGCTCGGTCATGCTCAGCCCGTCGCGCGTGCCGGGAAGATTGGCGAGGTGGCGGCGGATGGCGGCGGGTAGATGCGGCAGAGTTACGCCCTCGGGCCGCCGCGCCGGATCGTCAAGGATGGTCGCGAGCGCCTCCAGCGGGCGCGGATCGGGCGCGCACCAAAGCTCCCAGAGATAGCCGCCGAGCTTTAATTCCGACACCGTAACCCGCCGCCGGGAGTCAAACAGCCGGGTGAGCGCCTCAGGCGTTTGCCGCCCGAGGAAGTCATCGGCCTGTACCAACGACAAGGCCCGGTGCGGGTGATCGGCGAACCAGGCGAGCAGGCGGATAAGGATGGATTGATCGAACAGATCATGCTCCACCCAGATCACCGCTTCGGCAAAATCATCGGCCCGGGCGAGCGCCCGATCTTGATCGATCAACTGCCCCAGCACCGCCGCGAGGATCTCGCCATAGCGGTCGGCAATGAAGCGCGCCCGCGTTGCCCGATAGGTTTCATCGGTTAAACCTTCAGGAGTCGGTCCATCACAGACCGGATCGACCCAGGCAAGATACGCGCCGGGCAAGCCTGCTTTTTGCAACGGTTGCGCGAGATCCGAACCGCACCGGATATGGAGAAAATCGTGTAAACCTTTGGAACTCATCATTCAATCCGGCCTGGGTTATACAACCGCTCCTCGGCTTGGCGCATTCTGCACCGGCGCGGGCTTCAGCAGAATACAGATTTACCGACAAATTTTAACGAAGATGTCTTTTAATATCGGGTCGATAGCGTAATATCTGGGTTTCAGGGCGTCAGCTATGATGCTATTTAGAAACTGGTTTTCCGTGAAGAAGCCGGATCGGATGGAACTTAAAGTCACCTTTTGGGGCGTTCGCGGGAGCTTCCCCTGTGCCACACCGCAGCATATGCTGTACGGGGGCAATACGTCCTGCGTGTCCGTTGAGTCGGGTGACGAAGTCATCATTCTCGATGCGGGCACGGGGTTGTGGCAGCTCGGCAAATATTTGGTCGCCAAGGGCGTGCGCGAAGCAACCATGCTTATGTCGCACACTCATACCGACCATATTATAGGCTTCCCGTTTTTTGCCCCCGCGTGGATCGGTTCGTTCCACCTCGATATCTTCGCAGGTCATCTGCGCGATAACGGCGGCGTGCGCTCGGTCTTTGCCGAACAGATGCGCGACCCGCTCTTTCCCGTTTCGCTGTCCCATATGGCCGCGAATATGGGGTTCCATGATTTCGAAGCCGGGGATGATCTGGTCGTTGGTAATCGCATTCATGTGAAAACCTGCCACCTTAATCATCCGAACGGGGCGACGGGTTACCGGATTTCGTCGGGCGGGCGGAGCGTGTGCTACGTGACCGATACCGAACATTATCCCGGTCGACGCGATCCGATGGTCATGGATCTAGTGCAAAACGCCGACGTGATGATCTATGATTCGACCTATTCCGACGAAGAATATGCGCGCGGGCGCGTTGGCTGGGGCCATTCGACCTGGGAAGAGGCCATTCGCATTGGTAAAGATGCCAACGTGGGCCGGGTCTATATTTTCCACCACGACCCCGACAATACCGACGATAAAATGGCCGCCATCGAGCGCCAAGCCCGGCAACTGTGGGACCGTGTGACCATTGCCCGCGAAGGCATGGCGATCGAGTTATGATCCCGCGCTATCTCGTCCCCCTCCTCCTCCTGGCCGGATGTGCATCCACGCCGGGATGGGAGAAGGCGGGCAGTGATGCTGCGACCCGCGATAAAGACCTTGCGGCCTGCCAGCAGGAATTACGCTATACGGGCGATGAGGCCCGCCGCCGCGATACCCGCGTTGCCGCTGCCCGGGGCGAGCTTGGCCTTGATCGCAGCAATCGGTACGACACTTTGCGCGGCGATATGGATGCGTCTACGCAACGACGCCGCGAGAGCAAGGCGCTGGCCGATTGTATGCAGGCGAAAGGCTATGCAAGCCGCTCCTAAGTTGTTATATTACATTTTTGTGTCACTCGATTTCGAGTAGCAACGGAGCGAATTTTAGGATGATGAGCTGCTACGCGCAGGTTGAAGCGCTGCGCATGGTCCATAATCAGCTTGATATCGAAGTGCAGGAAGAAGCCCAACGCCCCTGCCCCGATGGGGTTAAGCTGCGTCGGCTGAAAAGCCAAAAGCTTGAGATCAAGGACCGGATTTCACGCCTGATGGCCCAGCGCGGGCTAGCGACGCGGGCTATTTTCCGCTAGAACCCCCTTAGTTTTTGACCCAAACCGTTGCGGACGCCCTCCATGCCCCCGTCTTTACGCCGTCTCCTCGGGGCCTTGGGTGTCCTTATATTTCTGCTCCTATACATTATTGCCGTCCTTAATCTGCGGATGCTGCTGCCCGATAGCCTGTGGCTTGACCTCATCTATTACATAATTTTTGGGATACTATGGGTCTGGCCCGCCTTGTTCATTACAAAGTGGGGACACCGCACCAGTCGGATGTAAATATTTCTGCATTATTTCCAAAACCTAAAGAATAACTTAAAACCCGCCTATATTTTCATCCGCGAGCTTATTGCACACGAAACCAAAAGCTGCTTAATGTCGTGCAGCGTGTGGCCCGATCCATAAGGATCGCCCCGCCAAATTGCCCTGTCTATGGCGATCAAGACCAAAAAAAGCCAGGGCATTCGTTCACACCTCTGGGGGATGTTTTTAATATGGTTAAGTTTCGGTCCTTTGCCTTGGCCCTTGGGCTATCGACGGCCCTGATTACCGGCTTCGCGCAAGCCCAAATGACGCTGCGGATTGCCAATATGGGCGAGCCGGATACGCTTGATCCGCAGAATATGTCGGGCGTTTGGGAAAACCGCATCGCGGGCGATCTCTATCTCGGGCTCACCACCGAAGCCGCCGATGCCTCGGTTATCCCCGGCACGGCCGAAAGCTGGACGATCAGCCCGGACGGCACGGTTTATACCTTCAAGATCCGCAGCGATGCGAATTGGTCGGATGGCGTGCCGGTGACGGCGGACGATTTCGTCTATGCCTATCGCCGGATCATGGACCCGAAGCGCGCGGCAAAATACGCTTCGATTATGTACCCGATCAAGAATGCCGAAGAAGTAAACTCGGGTAAAGAAACCGACTTCACCAAAATCGGCGCGAAGGCTATCGACGCCAAAACGCTCGAAATCACCTTGAAGGAGCCGACGCCGTTCTTCTTGGAACTGCTGACCCACTACACGTCCTTCGCGATTCCGAAGCATGTGGTTGAAAAGGCTGGGAACGATTGGGTGAAGCCGGGCACGCACGTGTCGAACGGCGCATATGCCCTGGCCTCCTACACGCCGAACGATAAAATCGAACTCGTGAAAAACGCGAAGTTCTATGACGCGGCGAAGGTGAAGATTGAGAAAGTTGTGTTCTTCTCGAATGAAGACCGCACTGAAATGGAAAAGCGCTTCCGTGCGGGCGAAGTCGATTATGTGACCGATATCAATACGGCCCGTATTAATACGCTCACCCGCGAAATTCCGAATGAATTGAAGATTGCCCCCTACCTCGGGCTTTATTACTACGCCCTCAATACGGCGACCGGCCCGACGGCTGATCCGAAAGTGCGTAAAGCCCTCTCGATGGTCGTCGATCGCGACATCATCACCCAGAACGTCGCCAAAGCGGGTGAAGTACCGGCCTATGCCGTGGTGCCCCCCGGCGTTTCCAACTATGGCTATTCGCTCAAGACCGATTGGGCCGACAAAAAAATGCCGGAGCGCGTCGAAGCGGCGAAAAAGCTGATCGCGGAGGCCGGTTATGGCCCAAATAAGCCGTTGAAGCTGGAACTCAGCTATAATACCTCCGAAAGCCATAAGAGCATTGCTATCGCCATTCAAAGCATGTGGAAGCAAAGCCTGGGTGTCGAAGCTGAACTCGTTAACCGCGATGTGAAGGTTCACTACAACACGCTGCGCGATGGGGCGTTCCAAGTTGGCCGTGCTGGCTGGATTGCTGATTATAACGACGCGCAAAACTTCCTGTTCTTGCTGGAAACCCGCACGGGCTCCAACAACTACGGTAAGTACTCGAACCCGGAATTCGATAAGCTGATGATCGAAGCTGGCACCATCACCGATCTCAAGAAGCGCGCCGAAGTGATGGCGAAGGCTGAAAAGATCGGCATCGATAATGATGCGCTACTACCGATTTACTTCTACGTGTCGAAGAACCTCGTG
This sequence comes from Elstera sp., assembly GCF_044372965.1. Lineage (NCBI taxonomy): Bacteria > Pseudomonadati > Pseudomonadota > Alphaproteobacteria > Rhodospirillales > Rhodospirillaceae > Elstera > Elstera sp. The sequence goes on from NZ_JBILQX010000027.1 coordinate 23,977, forward strand.
TCGCAAAAGCTGAAGGGCTTCGTGTCGAATACGAAGGATATTCACCGGACCCGCTGGATGGAAATCGCCGCCAACTAAGGCGCAAAGCCTCTTCTGATAGGGGCTTCTTCCGATAGGGTTGAGCGGTCGGGATTTTATATTCCGGCCGCTCTACTCCTTTTGGTCGGATTTCACTCCGGTCGCCCTTGCGTCCCTGGGAGCTTGCGCCCCCTGGCGGAGGATTTCTATGAACCGTTTCGTGCTCAACCGCGTTTTAAGCGCGGTGCCAACGCTTTTTATCGCGATTGCCATCTCGTTCTTCATGATGCGGGTTGCTCCTGGCGGTCCTTTCGACAGCGACCGCCAGCTTGCCCCCGCCATCGAAGCGAACCTGCGCGCCGCCTATCATCTCGACGAGCCGCTGTATCAGCAATTCGGTCGGTATCTCTGGGGGTTGGCGCAGGGCGATTTCGGCCCGTCGTTCAAATACCAAGACTTTACGGTTGGACAATTGATCGTGAAGGGCTTGCCGATTTCGCTGAGTTTGGCGCTGGGGTCGGTGTTGATTGCCACTCTCTCCGGCATTGTCATCGGCATGATTGCCGCCTTTCGGCAAAATAGCCGCGTCGACCATATCGTTATGGTCGGGGCAATGGCGGGGATTGCCGTGCCAAATTTTGTGATGGCCCCGCTGCTCACGCTGCTGCTCGGCGTTCACCTCGGCTGGTTGCCGGTGGGCGGTTGGGGAAGGCCGGAGCAGGCGATTTTGCCGCTCTTTGCCCTAGCCCTGCCGAAAATAGCCTATGTCGCGCGCCTCACCCGCGCCTCCACCATCGAAGTGCTGCGCTCGAACTACATCCGCACCGCGCGCTCGAAAGGCCTACCGAACCGGCTGATCCTAGCCCGGCATGCCCTGAAGGCCTCGCTGATGCCCGTGGTCTCCTATCTCGGCCCGGCAACGGCGTCGGCCATCGTCAGTTCGGTCGTGATCGAATCGATCTTCGGGATTCCCGGCATTGGTCGCTACTTCGTGCTGGGGGCTTTGAACCGCGATTACACGCTGGTGATGGGCATGGTCGTGCTCTACGCGGCGTTGATCCTCCTGTTTAATCTGGCTGTCGATTTGCTCTACGGCCTTCTTGATCCCAAGGTGCGGTTCGAATGACCAGCGCTACCACGCCCGCTCTCGAAGCGGAAATCGCCGGGCGCAGCCTGTGGCAAGACGCATGGCGTCGGCTACGGCGCAACCATGCTGCCCTTGTGGGGCTGATCCTGCTCGGGATCATCGCCTTCCTCGCCATTGTCGGCCCCAATGTCTCGCCGCATAATTACGATACGGTCTATTGGGACGAAATGGGCACCGCGCCCAATTTTTCCAACTGGCACCTGTTTGGCACCGACGTGAATGGCCGCGACATGTTCGTGCGCACCCTTTACGGCGCGCGGATTTCGCTGCTGGTCGGGATCGTCGCCACCCTCGTCAGTCTGCTCATCGGCGTTACCTACGGCGCGGTTGCGGGCTATGTTGGCGGGCGCGTCGATAACATCATGATGCGGATTGTGGATATTCTCTATTCGCTGCCGTTCATGTTTTTCGTCATTCTGCTGTTCGTGTTTTTTGGGCGGAACATCGTGCTGATCTTCCTCGCCATCGGCGCGGTGGAGTGGCTCGATATGGCGCGCATCGTGCGCGGCCAAACCCTTAGCCTGAAGCGCCGCGAGTTCGTGGAAGCGGCCCGCGCCGTCGGCGTGAGCGATGCCACGATTATCCGCCGCCACATCATCCCCAACGCCCTCGGCCCGGTGATCGTCTATGCGACGCTGACGGTGCCGCGCGTTATTCTTATCGAAAGCTTCTTGTCGTTCCTCGGCCTTGGGGTGCAGGAGCCGATGACCAGTTGGGGCGTGCTGATTTCGGAAGGCACGAAGGTAATGGAAGACCAATCTTGGATTCTGGTCTTCCCCGCCGCCTTCCTCGCGACCACGCTGTTCGCGCTCAATTTCTTGGGCGACGGGTTGCGCGATGCCCTCGATCCAAAGGATCGCTGAGATGAAACATCCTGTTCTTGAGGTTACAGACCTCACCACACGTTTCTCAACACCCGACGGCGAAGTGTCCGCCGTCAATTCGGTTGGCTTTTCCATCCGTTCGGGCGAGCGCGTTGGCATTGTTGGGGAAAGCGGTTCGGGTAAATCGCAAACCTTCATGTCGATCATGGGGTTGCTGGCGCTGAACGGCAAAGCCTCCGGCTCGGTAAAGCTCAATGGGCGCGAGATCCTTAATCTGCCGCCCGATGCGCTGAACAAAATTCGCGGCAAGGAAATGGCGATGATCTTCCAAGATCCCATGACCTGCCTAAACCCTTACCTGCGCGTCTCGCGCCAGCTCACCGAAGTGCTGGTTCAACATCAGCGTATGTCCGAAGAGCAAGCACGGGTGCAGGCGAAGGACATGCTCGCCCGCGTTGGCATTGCCGATGTGGACCGGCGCTTCGATATGTACCCGCACGAGTTTTCAGGCGGGATGCGCCAGCGGGTGATGATTGCGATGGCCCTGCTCTGCTCGCCCGATCTGCTGATCGCCGACGAGCCGACCACCGCGCTCGATGTAACCGTACAGGCGCAGATTCTCGATCTCTTCGTCGATCTGCAAAAGGACAATCTTAAAACCGCCCTGTGCATGATTACCCATGATCTTGGCGTTATCGCCGGGCTCTGCGACCGGGTGATTGTCATGTACGGCGGCCGGATTGTTGAACAGGGGCCAGTGAACGAGATTTTCTACGCCCCCAAGCACCCCTACACCAAGGGGCTGCTGGCGGCGATGCCGAGCTTCGATACCGAAGCCCGCGCGCTCCTGCCCACCATCAAGGGCCAGCCGCCGAATTTGCAGAACCTGCCGAAAGGCTGCGCCTTCGCCCCGCGCTGCCCGCAAGCCTTCGACCGTTGCCAAACCGAACGCCCGGCCTATAAGAACCTGGGCGAACAGCGCGGCTGTACCTGCTTCTTGCTGGAGGATGCGGCATGAGCACCGCCCCGCTTCTTGCCGTCCGCGACCTGCGGGTCGAATTCGCCCTGCCCGGCGGCGGCTTTTTCTCCGAACCCCGCGCGCTGAAAGCCGTCGATGGCATTAGCTTCGATCTGATGCCGGGGGAAACCTTGGGCGTCGTCGGCGAATCCGGCTGCGGTAAATCCACCTTGGGGCGCGCAGTCTTGCGCCTGATTGAGCCCAGCGGCGGTAAAGCCCTGTGGCTGGGTAAAGACATGCAGGCCTTGGGATCGAAAGCCATGCGCGACGTGCGCAAGGATATGACGATCATCTTCCAAGACCCGCTGGCCGCGCTCGACCCGCGCATGACCGTGGAACAGATTATCGCTGAACCCCTCGTGACCTTTCATAAGTCCCTGGGCAAAGACGAAATCCGCCGCCGGGTGCGCGAGATTATGGCGCGCGTCGGTCTTAGCCCGCACCATGTGAACCGCTATCCGCACGAGTTTTCGGGCGGCCAGTGCCAGCGCATCGGCATCGCCCGCGCCATGATCCTGCGCCCCAAGCTGGTGGTGTGCGACGAGCCTGTGTCGGCGCTCGACGTGTCGATCCAATCGCAGATCATCAATTTGCTGATCGATCTGCAAAAGGAACTCGGCCTGTCGCTGATTTTCATTTCCCACAATCTTTCCGTGGTGAAGCATATCAGCCACCGGATTGCCGTGCTCTATTTGGGCCGATTGGTGGAGATGGGACCGGCGGAGGAAGTGTTCACTGCCCCGCGCCACCCCTATACCCGCGCCCTCATCTCCGCCGTGCCGATGCCCGACCCGGAGAAGGAGCGCGCGCGGAAAAGGATTGTGCTGACCGGCGACCTCCCCTCGCCGCTCAATCCGCCCAGCGGTTGCACTTTTCGAACCCGCTGCCCGGAGGCGCAAGACGCCTGTGCGACCGCGCGGCCCGAGGTGGAGCCGGTGACGGCCGATCATCAGGTGGCGTGCCGGCGTTGGCGGGAGCTTGCGGCGTTCAATCCGCTCTAAAACTTTAGTCTTGCCCTCATAAAAAACCCCGCCGTCTCAGTCGAGAGGGCGGGGTTTTCTTTTGCTCAAATCCTTACGCTGCGGGCGGAACCCTTAGCATGAAGGCGGGCACATGGTCGCCGAAGCCTTGCACCGACGGGCCAAGATCGTCACGGCGGTAATGTTCGCGGTCATTATAGTCGCGGCGCGGACGGTCGCGGAAATCGCGCTCGGGCCGCTCATTGACGGGACGTTCAGTCACCGGGCGTTCACCAAACTCCCGCTCGGGACGCTCGCTCGCCTCCCGCTCCGGGCGCTCGCGCCGGGGACGATCAAAGCGTTCGCGCGGTTGGCGCTCGGGGCGCGGGGCGCGGTCCGGACGCTCGGCGTCGCGCTCGCGGCGTTGTGCGGGCGCGGCTTGAACCACTGTCTTCGTCACGGCAGGCTGCTCACCCTCGCCGGAGCGGGGGGCGCTCGCCGCGCGGGGCTCGCGGCTCGGGCGACGATCATCGCTTTTCCGTTCGGGCCGACGGCGCTTGTTCTTGCGTTCGGCAGCGGCTTCCTCGTCGCTCAGCAACTCCAGCGTTTCCATCCCTTCCGGGGTGAGGCGCGGGATTGGGCGACCGATGATGGCTTCAATGGCCTGAACGAAACGCGTATCGTCGGGCTTTGCGAAAGTGAACGCCTTGCCAAGATTACCCGCGCGGCCCGTACGACCAATGCGGTGAACATAATCTTCGGCATGAATCGGCACATCGAAATTGAACACATGGCTCAGCATCGCCACATCAATGCCGCGCGCGGCGACGTCGGAGGCGACCAGAACGGTCACATCGCCCGCTTTGAAGCGTTCGAGCATTTCGGTCCGGGCGCTCTGGTTCATGTCGCCATGCAGAACACCGGCGTTAAACCCATGCTTCGTTAGGGATTTCCCAACGATATCCACATCGCGCTTGCGATTACAGAAGATGATCGCATTGCGGATTTCTTCAGAACGCAGCAGTTGGCGCAAGGCCGCCCGCTTATCCAAATCATCCACCACCACCAGCGCCTGTTCGACCGTTTCGGCGGTCGTCGATTGGCGGGCGACGGTAATTTCGCGCGGGTTCTGCAAGAAGGCATCGGCCAGGCGTTTGATTTCAGGCGGCATAGTGGCCGAGAAAAACAGCGTTTGGCGCAGCGGCGGCAGCAGTGAGACGATTTTCTCCACATCGGGGATGAACCCCATGTCGAGCATCCGGTCGGCCTCGTCGATCACCAGGATTTTCACGTCATTCAGCAGAATGCGCCCGCGCTCGAAATGATCGAGCAAGCGGCCCGGCGTGGCGATGAGCACATCGACACCGCGATCCAACAGCTTTTCCTGATCGCCGAAGGAGACGCCGCCAATCAGCAGCGCCATCGTCAGCTTGCAGTATTTTCCGTATTTATCGAAGTTTTCCGAAACCTGCGCTGCGAGTTCGCGCGTCGGCTCCAAAATCAACGAGCGCGGCATCCGCGCGCGGGCACGCCCGTTGGCGAGAATATCGATCATCGGCAGCGTGAATCCGGCGGTCTTTCCGGTTCCGGTCTGCGCACAGCCCAACAAATCCCGCCCCATTAGGACCTGCGGGATCGCCTGCTCTTGAATCGGGGTAGGGTCAATATACCCGGCGTCGGTAACGGCTTTAACAACTTCCGGGCTAAGACCTAAGTCAGCAAACGACATGCGGCGATAATCTGCCTTCGTAAAGAAACCGAAAAAACGGCGGGGATTTGTCTGTCGCG
>NZ_JBILQX010000181.1:0-7140 GCF_044372965.1 Elstera sp.
CCCGCGCGACAATTACGTGAGCCTTAGTACCAAGGCTTATCGGCATCACGCGGGATTGATGGACGAGAAGTTTCAGCTTCTGGAGCAGGTTTTTCAGAACCACCACCAGGTTGACGCGGTGATTCACTATGAAGATCTGGTGGCGCGCGATCCTGCGGTAATGAAGGTTCTGGCGGGGCTCGGATGGCCGCTAGCCGAGGAGTATTTTCACTTTCGCCGCTCTTATGATGATTTGCTCAGCAGTCTTTGGGCCGCCGAACCATCGTTGCAAGAGGAAATGGGCGTGGTGTTCGGCAATGCCCGGGGGGGCGAACTCACCGCGCGCTTTCGCGATAAGCCGTGGGACGCTGCGCTGGAAGCGCGGGTTGAGGCGCTCTGCCCCACGCTCCTGGCCCATTATCGCGCCCGGCCCGCGCCTTAATCCCGATCAATCCGCGCGGCAAAGCAGCCGTATTTAGCGTAATGGGCGTGGAGATAGGCCACGTGAGGGGCCGCCAGCAGCCTAAGGATGGCTGCATCCGCCTCGGCCCCCGCCACCAGATCGGCTTCGACGATCAAATGCGCGGCGTTATAGGCCCGTAAGGATAGCGTGCGGCGGCGCATAACATCGGGGACCTGATCGATAAATTCGGCAGCTTTCTGCGCCCCTTCCCGCACAAAAATGGCGTGCCGGCCGTGGTAGGGCGTGTTTTCCGGTTGATAGGTATGGTTCAACAGCAGCAGGCTTTCGCCCTGGGCGGCGTCGCGCAGTTCAATGCGGTCCGGGTAGCCGGGGCTCACCTCGGCGATACGGCGCAGAACGCCTTGCTCCGCCAAAGCCGCATCCGACAAACCATAGAGCGCAAGATAAGGTTCGGGCGATAGCCCCGCAATTTGAAAGCCCATGACACTCTCCTCTGGTCATTAGAGGCCCTCACTGTGCGATTATTTAGCGGTGTCCCGCCTTCCGGTTCTTGCGGTTTGGTTGAGGGGCGGCGATCAGCCGCCGTGATCGCCCCCCAGATAAAGCACAATGTTCCCGCGCTTATGGCCGCTATCGGCCCGTTCGTAGGCATCGCGGATACTTGAGAGAGGGAAGCTTTCCCCCAGTAGCGGCCGGTAACTTTTGTTTGTGTAAAGATCGATCAACCGTGCGACCGCGTGAGGGGTCTCCTTGACAACGCCCGCACAAATCCGCCGGTTGCCCTTTCGCTGCGGCCTGAGCAGCGCGCCGAGCATTTGCCCGAGCGTTGCCGTTACGAGACCCAACCGTCCAGCAGGGGCCAGCCGGTCCAGGGCATTGGGCAAGGTGCCCGGCACGTCCAAGATCACGTCGTATAGATCGGACCCGGTATTGAGGCGGTAATCGCGGGCGTCATCGGCCCCCAAGGTCCGCGCCAGAGCAAGATTATCAGCGCCGGTTAAGGCGGTGATCTGGGCACCCTGCATGCGGGCAATCTGCACCGCCGCCGATCCGACGGCCCCGGTCGCGCCGACAATCAAAATCCGCTCGCCGGGGTGCAGTCGGCACTGATCCAGCAAGAAATCCGCTGCCGTTAACCCGCCGAAGAAAAAGGCCGCCGCTTCGGTCGCCGAAAGCTCTTCGGGGCGGTGACGGATAAGGCCACTGGCCTTGACGGCAATCAATTCGGCGTGGGCCCCGAGGCGCATGCCGTCGGTAATGCCAAAGACGGTATCGCCCTCGTTGAACGTGGTGACGCCCGCGCCAAGAGCCACGATCCGCCCCGCATATTCGCGGCCCAAGATAGGCCGACGCGGGGCCGTAACGCCAAAGACGAGCCGGATGAAGGGACCCATTCCGGCCGGCGCGCGCGCTGACCGGATTCGGGCGTCCCCCGACGTAAGGCCCGCCGCTTCCACCTGCACCAGCACGTCACCGGCATTGGGCACGGGATCGGGCCAATCCTGAACGTTCACAACGGAAGGCGGGCCATAGCGCCGGTAGAGGGCAGCTTTCATGGGAATGTCTCACTTGGAGGCGGGGGGAGATTAAGAACAAATCAGCTTTTCCCGTCCCGAAAAGCGGAAACGAAGACGATTTAAAAAATAACGATCTCGGGCTTCACGATCATCAGGTAAAAAATCCCGATCATTGCCAGAAAAGCGGGCCAGCCGAGCAGGAACCAAAGCCTTGCGAATTTGGCGTACAGTGCAGGCAGCGGCGTCGCCGTCGCCGCTGCTGTGGCAGCCATGGACTGCATCTGGATTTGCAGCCAAACGACAGGCAACCAACAGGCCCCTGTGACAAGATACAGGAATATTGCTAAGGCCAACCAGCCTTCCGTGAGCGAAAACCCGGCGTGCAGCGCAAGCCATACCCCGGTGACGGGTTGGATGATGGCGGCGGGTGTCGTAAAAATCCAATCGGCGAGCACGACATTGCGGTTCACGACCCGCATCGCGTCGAGATTGCGGCTGCGCCCTGCCATCCAGCCCTGAAAGGCGGTCCCAAGGCCGGTGCCGAACAGCACCGTTGAACTCAGCACGTGAAGGAGTTTCACCAGCAGATAACTATCCACGCTTGCTCTCCAGCGCCATCATCACCAGGGTTGCCGCCGCGACCGGTAGGTTTTTGGAAATCGCACCCAAAGGGTGCAGCCATAATTCCGGCATGAAGAGTGTCACGAGCCCGGTATAGGCCGCCATCAGCGCGAGTTGTGCCGCGCCCACCCAAGGCACCCGCCAACCGACGACCAGCAGAACGCCCAACAGCAGATCGAGCCCGCCGCCACCGAGAATAAGCGCCCGGCCCATTGCCTCCGGCAGTCCGAGCGGGGCGACCAGCGCGAGACTATCTGCCATCGGATACAGCGCCAGTGAAACGATGCCAGTCCAAATCCACAGAAACGCTAAGGGCAGCCGTAGCAGGCGGGATAAGCTTCTATCGGTCAATCCCTGCACCTTGCTCGTCCCCTTTTGGCGTTCTTGGTTCCTATTTGAATGTTCTTTCTTCGTTTTGCAGAAAAGCCGGTTTGAGGCAAGACAAGTCGGCCTCGGCACCCTATCTAGAGGAAAGAATTTTTCGCCCAAGGGAGGCAGGCATGCGGTTGAGAGTGATCGGACTAATGGTCGTGGCGGCTTTGGCGTCGGGAGCGGCGTCGGCCCAATCGGCGAAAGCCCCGCCAGGCGGCACCAATATTTCCGTGGTGGGGCTCGAAGATTCGCTCAGCAAGCTTCAGGGGATGAAAACCCGTAACGCCGCCCAAGCCGTGCTGTTCTTGCAGCTTATGAAAGGCGTCGGCAAAAAGGGCACCTCGGCGGATGGCCGCAGCCAATATGATTACCGCATCGATGTGACCGATACGGGCGGGGTACTGGTCAATGGTATCGATATCGCGCCGATCCTGAATGCCGCCAATGGGGTGAAATAGCCCTCTTGATTCACGCTTGACGGGCGCTTATCTCGGGCTCGCCGTACCGCCATAAGAAGAAAGGACCCTGCCATGACTGTCGAAACCTTGAGCGAAACTGTGGTTGCACCCGTTGCCGAAACGGGGGGCGAAACCCTCGCGTTCCAAGCCGAAGTCAGCCGCCTGCTCGATATCGTCGCCCATGCGCTCTATAGCGAGCGGGAAGTGTTTCTGCGCGAGTTGATCTCGAACGCCGCCGACGCTTGCGACAAGCACCGCTATTTGGCACTCACGGAACCCGATAAGGCCGGCCGGCAACTCGACTATGCGGTGACGCTGATTCCCGATGCCGAGGCAAAAACGCTGACCATCCGCGATACCGGCATTGGCATGGACCGCACCGATCTGGTGGAGAACCTCGGCACGATTGCGCGTTCCGGCACGGGCAAGTTTCTGGAAAAGCTGGAAGGCGACGCCAAGAAGGATTTCTCGCTCATCGGCCAGTTCGGCGTCGGCTTCTATTCGGCCTTCATGGTGGCGGATAAGGTGCGCGTGGTCAGCCGCAAGGTCGGGGCCGAAAAAGCCTTTTCCTGGGAGTCGGACGGGCGCGGTAGCTTTACCGTTGCGGAGGCGGAACAAGAAGATCGCGGCACCAGCATCACGCTGTTCTTGAAGGACGATGCCGCCGAGTTTTTCGACGAATGGCGCTTAAAGGCCATCGTGCGTCGCTATTCCGACCATATCGCCCTGCCGATCAAGCTGAAAACCGCCGAGGGCGAGGAGACGATCAACGCGGCTTCCGCCCTGTGGACGCGCTCGAAAAACGAAGTGACGGAAGAGCAAACGAAGGCTTTTTACGAAAGCCTGACCTACGACAGTACCGACCCGTTTGCGACTTTGCATATTAAGGCCGAAGGCGCGCTGGAATATTCGGCGCTGCTCTATCTGCCCGGCAAACGCCCGCCCGATCTCTTCACCGCCGACCGCCAAAGCCGGGTGAAGCTCTATGTGCGCCGGGTGTTCATCACCGACGAGTGCAAGGACCTCATGCCCACGTGGCTGCGCTTCGTCCAAGGCGTCGTCGATTCCGCCGATTTGCCGCTGAACGTCAGCCGCGAGATGCTGCAAAACAACCCGGTGGTGCGCAAAATCCGCTCCGGCCTCGTGAAGAAAATCATCTCTGAATTAGAGAAAAAAGCGAAGGCTGAAGAGGGCCGTTCCGCTTACGAAACCTTCTGGGAAGCCTTCGGCCCCGTCCTCAAGGAAGGGCTGTATGAGGATTTCGAGAACCGCCAAGCCCTGCTGGGTCTTGCCCGCTTCCGCTCCTCCACCGAAAGCGGCTGGGTGAGCCTCGCCGAGTATGTTGGCCGCCTGAAGCCGGGCCAAAAGGCGATCTATACCGCGTCCGGTGAAAGCGTCGAGACGATTGCCGCCAGCCCGCACCTGGAAGGTTTTCGGGCGAAGGGCGTCGAAGTGCTCTATCTCACCGATCCGATTGATGAATTTTGGTTGCCGATGATCGGCACCTTCGAGGAAAAGCCGTTCCAATCGATCACGCGCGGCGCCGCCGACCTAGGCGAGATCACCGCCGAGGGCGAGGACAAACCCGCCCCCACCCCGGAAACCACGCCCGACCTCGCCGCCCTGATCGAGCGGCTCAAATCGGTCTATGGCGACACGGTGAAAGACGTTCGGGTTTCGCAACGGTTGACCGATAGCGCAGTTTGTTTGGTGGCCGACGCGGGCGATGTCGATCTTCACTTGGAAAAACTCCTGCGCGCCCATCAGCGCCTGGAGCAAGACGCCAAGCGCGTGCTGGAAATCAACCCCACCCACCCGGTCATCACCAAACTGACCACTACCCCCCAGGATGCCCCCTTGGACGATGCCGCCTGGTTGCTGCTCGACCAAGCCCATATCCTCGAAGGCTCCCCGGTCCGCGACCCGCGCGCCTTTGCCCGGCGGTTGGAGAGTGTGCTGGGGCGGTAAGGTTTCGCTGACGCGATGCAGGAGGCGCTGCCTCCTGCACCTCCGGCCAAGGGGCTTGCCCCTTGGCGATCCCAGAATAAGCCGATTTAGTGAGAATGTAGGATTTTGGGATGAGCCACAGCCCTTACCCCCTGACGTTTGAACCGCTCTCAGAGGCGGACGGCGGGGGCTATTTGGTTGCTGCTCGATCGATCCTATATCCTCAAAAGTTCCCGGACCCGCGATCTGTGCGCCTTTATCCAGCGGTTGGGGGTGGTTATTGCAACTTGAAGAAATTATGTTAATATTAGAAAAACTCGGAGTAGGTAGAATGATCGATCTAAATCAGAACTCTCTAGTCAGGCTTAAAACCAAGGTAGCTGAGTCGGCTAAGGACATAGTTTTTTGCGTTGGTTCTGGGGTTAGCTCGGAGGCGGGTGCGCCTAGTTGGGGGCAATTATTTAACCTACTTGCCGACGAAGCGTTCGCGCAATTGAAAAATATTGTAGATGTAAGTGCTGATAAAGATGAGGCGGAATTAATTTATTTAAGAGAAACGAAGAATTTCTGGAAAGGATTCGAAAGGATAAAAAATATTATTGGGGACGATCATTATTATAGGGCAATTAAAGAAGAGTTTGATAAATTTATAAATGTTGAACCTCCAAAAATTCTTAAAAGAATATGGTCTCTGAAAGGTGTAAACGCCGTTATTACGCCTAATGTAGATAATTTTGTATTAGATGCTCATAGGAAGACTAGGCCGGCTCAAAATTACATAGCTCATTTTAATTCTCTCGGTGTTAAGGATAGATTGCATCTGATTCGAAATTCGGAACCTTTTATTTTTCATATGCATGGAAACTTCGATCAAGCTAGTAGTCTTGTGTTTTCAGAAAGTGATTTATCTAGATTGTTTGGTAATAAATCTTATATTGAATTTATGAAAGGTGTTTTCTTAAGGTATTCTGTAATTTTTATTGGCGTTACTGCTGATGATAGAGCGTTTGATGAAATTCTTCTTCGTGTACGGGAGGCGGGTATATCATTCGCGGATCATTATTGGATAACAACTAGGCGAGACATGAATACCCATAATTGGTCTGTAAAATATGGGATAAAAGGAATTTATTACGATCCGATTTTTGATTCCTCAGGGAAGGCGGTGCATTTCGATGCATTAAACACAATATTTGATGAGATTGAAGGGTTTAAGTCTTATGACGTTGATCCAGAGATAATAATTCCGAGTGATATTCCGGAGTCGCCCGTCATTCCCAGCGACGATCTTATGAGGATGCCTAGCAACAATGACAGAAGATTGGCGTTAGCTGGCATGGCAAAGTCGATCCTTATAAATAGTGAAGAAAATACTCAATCTCCTGAGTATCGTAAATTTGTTCGAGATTATGCTTTGCCCATTCATACAGCATGGTTTATCTCAAATGAGTATCCTGAAAATGATTTTATGGGATATAAAGTGGAAAAGAAGGAGGTTGATGGAAAGTTTTCTAATATTTGGATCGTGAGCCAGAAAGGTCAGAGATATGCATTAAAAATGTTAAAACAAGAAAATATTCAAGATTCTATTTATTTGGATAGTTTTAGGCGTGGCGTCCAATCATTAAGGTATTTATCTAATAATGGTGTTGATGAATCCGTGAGGCTTGTGAGTGCGTATGAAATTCCCGCATCTTTAATTATGGAGTATATTGATGGTATTAATCTTGAGGATTTGGTTCGGAAGCGAGAGTTTGATTTTTGGGGTAGTGGTCTTCCAATTGTGATTTCTATAGCGAAGCATTTACTGAAATGTCACAAT
>NZ_JBILQX010000182.1:0-7098 GCF_044372965.1 Elstera sp.
TGTTTATCCTGTTGCGCCAGAGTGTGCCGGGGGGCAGCGTCGGCAGACCACCCGGCGAATCGGCGGAATGAGCGAAAGTTTCGGCGATTCGCCGGAAAAGATCGGCACTTTATCGGATCTGGCAAAAACAGATGAAGCCGCGCTCAAAAAGGCTCATAAGCTAAGCCTGCCGGGCGCGGGACTACCGGAAGTGAGTGGAACGGGATGCAGGTCTATCTGCCGATCGCCGAAATGTCGATTAACCTTCTGGTGTTGCTGGCCTTGGGCGGCGGCGTGGGGTTTATCTCGGGCCTGTTCGGCATCGGCGGCGGCTTTCTGATGACGCCGATTCTCATTTTTCTCGGCGTGCCGCCTGCCGTTGCCGTGGGAACCCAGGCGAATCAGTTGGTCGGCGCGTCGCTGTCGGGCGTTCTCGGCCATTGGCAGCGCGGCGGGGTGGATGCGCGCATGGGCGGCGTTATGTTGGGGGGCGGTGTCGTCGGCTCGGCCTTAGGCGTGTGGATTTTCAGCCTCTTGCAGCGCTTGGGCCAGATCGACGCGGCGATTTCCATTCTCTATGTGATCGTCTTGGGCAGTGTCGGCGGCTTGATGCTGGTCGAAAGTATCAAAGCCTATCGGGCCGCGCGCAACCCCACGCTCGCCCTGCGCCGCCTGCACCAGCATTTGTGGATGCACGGGCTGCCGTGGAAGATGAAATTCCCGAAAAGCCGCCTGTATATTTCGGTCTTCGTGCCGATCACCATCGGGTTTTTAAGCGGCATTATCGTCGCTATCATGGGGGTGGGCGGCGGCTTCTTCATGATTCCGGCCATGGTCTATATCGTCGGCATGCCGCCGAGCGTGGTGCCGGGAACCTCGCTATTTCAGATTATTTTCGTCACCGCCATTACCGCCACCCTGCAAGCCGTGACGAACCAAACCGTCGATGTGTTTCTGGCCTTGCTGCTGCTGATCGGCGGGATTGTCGGCACGCAAGTGGGCCTACGCTTCGGGCTCAAGCTGCGCGGCGAGCAATCGCGCATGCTGATGTCGTTGCTGATCCTTGCGGTGGCGGTAAAGCTGTTTTTCGACCTTATCCTGACGCCGTCTGATCTTTTTGCGCTGGAGGTGCTGCGGTGATTCGCCTGCTGCTGGCGCTCGCCCTGCTCTACGCGCCGATCGTGCGCGCCCAGGCCGTGCTGGCCGACGTGACCCATCCGCTCGTCGCCATCACTACGGGCTTCAGTGGGACGGAGGTCACGGTTTTCGGCACGCTGGAGGAAGTGGGCGCGGATGTGATCGTCGTGTTGCGCGGCCCTGGCCAAACGCTGAGCCTGCGCCATAAGGAACGGGTGTTGGGCCTGTGGCTGAACGGCCCGGCACAGCGTTTTACCCAAGTGCCGGGGTTCTACGGGCTGGCAGCGACCAAACCCGTCACCAGCCTGCTCTCGCTGGAAGACCTGAATCAGAACCGCCTTGGGCTTTCGGCCCTGCAAGCCAGCCTGGAGCCCGTCCGTGCGACGAACGGGCGGGAGGTGCTGGAGGCCGACCGCGCCGCCGTGGTCGCCGAACTCGGCAAGCGCGGTTTGATCGTCCAAAAATCCGAGCCGATTCGACTTTTGGGCGGGCGCTTGTTTAAGGTGAGCTTCGCTTTGCCGTCGAACGTGCCGGTCGGGCCGTTTCAAGTGTCGGTCTATGCCGTCAAAGACCGGCAGGTGATCGGCATTATCACCACGCCGCTTGTGACCAGTCAGGTCGGGATTGCCGCCGATGTGCATGATTGGGCCTATCGGCAACCTTTGATTTACGCCCTGGCCTCCCTCAGCCTTGCTGTGCTGATGGGGGCATTGGGCTTTTGGGCGTTCCGCGCCCGCTAAATGCGAAACGAGGAGGCGCAAGCATGCCCCACGAAAATCGGGTTTTTCTCGTCGTCGTCGACGATAGCCCTGAACTCAATACCGCCCTGCATTTCGCCTGCCTGCGCGCGCGCCACACCGGCGGGCATGTGGCCTTGCTCTATGTCATCGAGCCGGTCGATGGCCAGCAGTGGCTTTCCATCGAACATCTCATTCGGGCCGAAAAGCGGGAGCAGGCGGAACAGACGCTGCAACGCTTAGGCGGCGAGGCCATCGACTGGTCGGGCCGCATCCCGGCGCTCTATGTGCGCGAGGGGGATCGGCGCGAGGAACTGCTGCGCCTGATCGAAGAGGATGACTCGATCTCGATTCTGGTGCTGGGGGCCGGCACCGGCAGCGAAGGCCCCGGCCCGCTGGTCTCCCACGTCGCCGGGCGCGTGGCGGGGCGTTTGCGCATTCCGATTACGATTGTGCCGGGGGCTTTGACGGATTCGCAACTGGCCTTGCTGGCTTAACTCCGCCGACGCGGCGGCCTAATCAGTTCCGAAAGTTCCGGCGTGAACACCCGCTTCACCGGCTCCCCTTCGGCGCCCAAGCCCGCAACCAGCCGTCGATTGGCCGGGCTGTCGGGAATAATCACGCCGCTCGCCTGAATTTCCAGCGGCACGCCCCGCGCGCCCAAGTGCCAGGCGAGGCGCGCGGTCACGGTGGCGTCGGCGCAGCTCGCCAGCAGAACCCGTTCCGGCACCGTGCGCACGAGATAATGGGTGCCGGTTTCGGTCACGAGGGCGTCGCCATCGTTCAGCAATTGATCGCGCTCGACGGTGACGGTGAGCGTATCGGCCCCCAGCTTCAGCCGTTGCCGCCCGTGGCGCTGCTTGTGGGTAACGGGCACGACGCCTGCCGCCGCCGCGAGCGCCCAGGTTCCGCGCAGTTTGATCTGCTGAATGGGAAGAGTAGCCATAGACTGAGAGTATGAATCTGGCGCTTTTCCCGCAACCCCCCTTGCCGGAAGCCCTTACCTGCGGCACCTATGGCAGAGAAATTTTGCGGATGAGAGCCATGTCGAACGAACCTTCCCCGCCGGGGCGCTATAATCTGCTGCTGCTGTGGGTGGTTGCCTCGGCGCTTTGGGTGGCGGCGATGCTGATTTACACCGCCTATACCCGCCCCGCGCCCAGCTTTGCGGTGATGGGGCCGCTCACCTTGGGCGTGCCGCTGGCGGCTTTAATTTTCGGCCTTGCGGCCCGATATGTGACCAGACCCCGCCGATAGGCGATTTTCGACGATTCGAGTAAGCGAGACCCTGACCGATGCTGCAACTGCCCGTTACCATTCTCACCGGCTTCCTTGGTTCGGGGAAAACCACCCTGCTGAACCGGATTCTGACCGAGCCGCACGGCAAAAAATACGCCGTGGTCATCAATGAGTTCGCCGAACTGGGGATCGACGATCAATTGGTCGTGCAGTCCGACGAAGAAGTGTTCGAAATGAACAACGGCTGCATTTGCTGCACCGTGCGCGGCGATTTGATCCGCATTATTAGCGGCCTCATGCGGCGCGGGCGCGAGTTCGACGGGATTATCGTCGAAACCACTGGCCTTGCCGATCCGGCCCCGGTGGCGCAAACCTTCTTCGTTGATCCCGACGTGAAGGAAGCCGCCAAGCTCGACGCCATCGTGACCCTGGTGGACGCTAAACATTTCCTCGATCACGTTGGCGACGGGCATG
This sequence comes from Elstera sp., assembly GCF_044372965.1. Classification (NCBI taxonomy): domain Bacteria; kingdom Pseudomonadati; phylum Pseudomonadota; class Alphaproteobacteria; order Rhodospirillales; family Rhodospirillaceae; genus Elstera; species Elstera sp. Next base: position 3,567 of record NZ_JBILQX010000182.1, read on the forward strand.
AAATCGTCGAGCAGATCGCTTTTGCCGACGTGCTGCTGCTGAATAAGGTCGATCTCGTCTCGCCGGACGAACTGGCGGCGGTGGAAGCGCGCGTGCGCAAAATCAATGCCTTCGCGCCGCTCTATCACACCCAAAACAGCGAAATCGACCTAAAGCAGATCCTCAACCGGGGCGCGTTCGACCTGAACCGCATTTTGGAGCAGGAGCCGCATTTCCTCGATCATCACCATCATCATCACGAAGAAGACGTGGCCTCGGTCGGTATCAGCACCGACAAGCCCATCGACCCGGATAAGTTCGAAGCCTGGATCGGCACGCTATTGCGCCTCAAGGGCCAAGATATTTTCCGCTCGAAGGGCATTTTGAACGTCACGGGCTCCAACCGCCGCTTCGTGTTCCAGGGCGTTCACATGCAGATGAACCATAGCTGGGGCAACCCTTGGCGCGGGCGCGATACGCGCGACAGCCGCATCGTGTTCATCGGGCGCGATTTGGATGCCGACGCGCTGCGCGAAGGCTTCCTCAATTGCGCCCAAGGGGTGAAACTGTGAGTAGCTCCAACGCGATTCTCGAGTTTTGGTTCGGCACCGAAGCGCCCCCGCGCTTTCGGCCCGAATGGTTTGGCGGCGGCGAGGCCTTCGATCAGGAAATCGCCCGGCGGTTCCAGATCGAACTCGGTCAAGCCCTCAGCAGCGGGCTCGACGGCTGGGACGGGCTGCCCCGCTCCGCCCTCGCCCTCATGCTGCTGCTCGACCAATTCCCCCGCAACGCTTATCGCGGCACCCCGCTGGCGTTTGCAGGCGATTCCCGCGCCCAGGAAGTAACGCTGATGGGGTTGGAGCGCGGCTACCATCAGCATTTTAGCCCGTTGGAGCGGCTGTTCTTCTACATGCCGCTGGAGCATGCGGAAAACCTCGACCTGCAAGATCGCAGTGTGGACCTCATGCGCGCGCTTGAGGCCGAATCGCCGGTCTTTGCCGACGCCAATATTGCCGACTATGCCGAGCGGCACCGCGCCGTGATTGCGCGCTTCGGGCGCTTTCCCCACCGCAATGAGATTTTGGGCCGTGAGAGCACGCCCGAAGAGTTTCAGTTTTTGGCCGAACCAGGATCGTCTTTCTGATGCAAAACGCCTCGCGCACAAATTGGAAATTCGACGGCTATCTAACCCGCGCCGCCGTGGCGTGGGATTGCCGCGAGGCCGCCTTGGGCCAGGCCAATGGCAAGCTGCGCCGCATTCCTTTCGCAACAGTGGCGCAGCAGGTTTCAAGCGAAACCCAAGTGCATAAGGGCGGGCTCACGGCCCTCGTCGCCCATCCGCTCGGCGGTTACGTGACGGGCGGTGAAGATGGGTGCGTGATGCGCATTCCTGTCGAAGGCGCGTCGGTGGAATGGGCCAAGCACCCGCATCAATGGATCGAAGTGATGGCCATTCTGCCCGATGGTCGCCTTGCCTATGCGGTGGGAAAAAACGTGCTGCTGCTGGCCGCCGACGGCAGTTCGATTGCTACCTACGGCCCCCATGATAGCACCGTAATGGATATTGCCCTGCACGGCGAAAGCCTCGTCGCCTGCCATTACAATGGCGCGACGCTGTGGAAGCTCGACGGCAGCGCCGAGCCGCGCAAGCTGGTGTGGAAGGGCTCGCATCTGGCGGTCGTCATCAACCCGGAAGGCTCCATCGTCGCCACTTCCACCCAGGAAGGTGATGTTCACGGCTGGCGGCTGGATGAAAAGCGCGAGATGCGCATGTCCGGCTATCAAAGCAAAGTCCGCTCGCTGGCGTTCTCGGCGGATGGGCAGTGGCTCTGCACCTCGGGCGCGGAAGTGCTGGTGGCTTGGCCGTTCGATGGGCCCGGCCCGGAAGGGCGTGCGCCGCTGGAGTTGGTGGAAGTGAAGAATAGCGTAGTGACGCGTGTCGCGGCCCACCCCCATACGCATTTTATCGCCTGTGGCTATGAGGATGGCACGCTGGCGATGGTCGATCTCGCCACGCAAGCGGGCGGCAAGGTGCAACTCACCAAACGCGGCCCTGTCACCTGCCTCGCTTGGTCGCGCGACGGGCACCATTTGGTTGCCGGCGCCGACGATGGCCGGGCCATGATCTTTTCAGTTCCAGGAGAGGCCGCATGAGCCTGATCCCCGTCACCCTGCTCACCGGCTTTCTTGGCTCGGGTAAGACCACCCTGCTGAACCGGCTGTTGCGCGATCCCGCGTTGAAAAATGCGCTGGTGCTCATCAATGAGTTCGGGGAAATCGGGCTCGACCATCATTTGATCGAAAAGATCGAGGAGAGCGACGGGCAGCAGCGCATTCTCATGGCCTCGGGCTGCCTGTGCTGCACCATTCAGTCGGATCTGTCGAAAACCCTGCGGCAGATGGCGATTGACCGGGTGCGCGGCACGGTGACGGAATTCGAGCGCGTCATTATCGAAACCACCGGCCTCGCCGATCCGGCCCCCATTTTACACACACTGATGCAAGACCCGCTGGTGGCGGCCCATTACCGCCTTGATGGGGTTGTCACCACCGTCGATGCGGTCGTCGGCGATGCGACGCTGACGGCTCAGCCGGAGGCCGTGAAGCAAGCCGCCGTGGCCGACCGGATCATTCTGACGAAACAGGATATTGCTGATCCGGCGGCGGTGGCCGCGCTGAAAACCCGCCTGCACACCCTGAACCCCGCCGCCCCGATCTTGAGCACCGACGCGCCCGCGCCCGCGTTGATCGAGGCCGGACTGTGGAATCCCGACACCAAAAGTCTGGACGTGCGCCGCTGGCTCCAGGCCGAGGCTTATGAAGCGCATGGGCACCATCACCACGACCATGACCACGGGCACCATGACCACGGGCATCACCACCACGACCCGCACCATCACCATAATCTGAACCGCCACGACGACCGCATTGAGGCCCACTGCCTGACGCTCAACGCGCCGCTGCCCTGGGACGCTGTGACCCTCTGGCTGCAATCACTCACCGCCTATCGCGGCGAGGATATTCTGCGCCTGAAAGCCATCCTCAACCTGCGCGGCCAGGAGACGCCCACGGTGCTGCACGGCGTGCAACATCTGCTACACCCGCCAGTGCAACTCCCCGCCTGGCCCGACGCCGACCACCGCAGCCGCATCGTGCTGATTACGCGGGATATTAGCCGGGATCTGCTGGAGAAATCGCTGAAACAGTTGACGGAGGTCGTGGGTTAACCCTACTCAAGATTTCGAATTAATTTCATATTTTGTATTCTGCGAAATTAAAGTGTAAACTTCTTAAGGATACAAACTTTGAAAGGCTCGGGCTATGAGCACCGCCGTCGCCCGCATTCTGGACGATCTCCGCACCCGAGGGGGCCTTCAGGGCAAGGATATCGCCAATATCGTCGATGTCTCGACCGCAACCGTCTCGCGCTGGTCGCACGGGAATGGCACGCCAACCTTGCGCACGCAAACGGTCATCGCCGACCTGCGCTATGTGGTCGAACGCCTCTCGGATTTCTATACCGCCGACGAAGCCCGCCTCTGGCTGCACACGC
>NZ_JBILQX010000183.1:0-7094 GCF_044372965.1 Elstera sp.
CAGGAAAGCGTTTCGTATCCCAAAACTCCGCCCAGGTTTTCGGGCCGCCTTGCGGGAATTTGGTAGTGTTGTAAACGATGTTCACGCCGCCTGCCGAGCGCAGAAAACCATTGCCGAGGCAGGCCCCCTCAATCGCTTTGCTCAGGTTTTTAAACTCAGAGCATTGAAACGGCTCTAATTGATCGGCCTGGGCGACCAGATCTTCCGGGTAAGCGGTGACAATGTCCCACTCCATTTTTCCGGCTTGGCGCATGGCCTTCAGTTTGGTCCAAGTTTCGGCATTGGTCGCGGCGACCGAGCGGATCCGTGCGCCATTCTCCTTCGTGAAGGGCTCATAGAACTGTTGGCGCAAGGTGGCTTCAAACGCGCCGCCGGTGGCGACGATCACAAGTTCCCGCTCTTGCGCGTTGGCGGTCTGGGCGCCCCCGCTGAGCAGAAGGGCGGCCAGCAGCAGGCGGGCAGGGGTTGCTCGGGAAAAGATAGGTCCCATTAGTCTCTCCTGTTCAGGGGAAAAAGGCCGCCTGTTTCGGCGTGCTTGTGAAAGAGAGTAATCAGCCTAAAGCGATCATGCAATATGTTTTTCATATAAATGAAAAATGAAAATCATTTTTCCGTTCCGTCTGTCGCCCAGATTCGCTAAGGTGTCAGCCATGCTCGAGATACAACCGCCCAAGCCCGTCAAGCTGATCGACCGCATTGAAGCGCAACGCCATGATCTCACGGAGCGCGAGCGGGCGCTTGCGAGCTATCTGGCGGATCATTATCCGAATGTCGCGTTCGAGTCCGCGACCTCCATCGGGGCGCAGGTCGGGGCGAGCCCGGCCACGGTGGTTCGGTTTTTCGCCAAGCTCGGCTACAATGGTTTTGCCGATTTTCAGCGCGAGGTAAGGGGGCAAGTGGAGCGCCGCCTGCATTCACCGCTGGAACGCCTTAGCAATCCCGCCGCCCATGCCGACGATCCTGCCGGGATTATCCAGCGTACCTTCGAGCTTGAGCAGCGTAACCTGTCGCGGACGTTTCAAGAACTGGATGGCGCGCAGTTCGCCGCCCTGGTTGCCCGCCTGTGCATTCCCAATCAGCGCGTGTTTATCATCGGCGAGAAGAAAGGCTATTCCGTCGCGCATCTGCTTTATGCTCAGCTCAATATGGGCGTTGATGACGTGACGTTGCTGGAAACCGGGCAATCTTTGCTCGCCGACCGTTTGATGCGCGTGCGCCCCGGCGATTTATTGATTGCTATCGACGTGCGGCGCTATGTGCGCTCGGTCGTGCAAACCGCAAAATGCTTTGTTGATCGCGGCGCCGATGTGGCTGTGCTGACCGATAGCCTGATTTCCCCCTTGGGCGAATGGGCGCGTTACCGGCTGGTCGCGGCGACAGAAGGAGCTACCGCGTTCGATTCATACCTCGGTTTGTTCGCCCTGGTGAATACGCTGGTCAACGGCGTTACCTTGCGGCGGAAGCAACAGGTGGCCGATAATCTCGCGGCGGGGGAAGCGCTGTGGGAGGCGTTTTCGGTGTTCGATCAACCGCTTCCCCGCGCGGCCCGTACCTCTACGTCGTGAGCCTCACGCCTCTTTCAGCACGTCCACGGTAAAGCCGAGGGCACGGGCGACGTCGAGGATGGTTTTTTCTTTGGCAATGACGATATCGATGGCAGAAGCGAGCCCGTCCAGAACCGTCTCAAGAAACATCGTTGTACCGTGCTGGTCGGCGTGGACCAGATCGCGGGGGAGCGGAAGGACGTAAAATCCAAACTCACTTGGCCCAAAAATTAGAGGTAGAGCACTTTAGCCCAAGGCTCCAGTTTCAACCGGACGAAAGTTCTAACGCAGGTTAATCGCAAGATACTGCCAATGGCTGAATATCTGGTAGACCTCGCTGGTCGTGATTTCCGTAAGCAATAGATACGGTCAACACTCCCTTAGGGGGACCAACGTGGGCCTATGCACCGTGCCCCGATACTCGCCTGGTTTCGATCCACGCCCCCGCAACCAACACAGTCCCTCCGGCAAAACCAATGGACTTTTGCTCAGGTGGATGGACTACGCGCTTTTGCGTGCCATCAGCCGATAGCCCAAGTCCAGATGGCGCCGCTGCGGCGGGTTATCGGAGAGTAGGGCCAGCAGGATTCGCGCGGCTTCCTCTCCGACCTCCCGGCGCGGTGTGGCGATGGTGGTCAGCGGCGGCAGGGTCCAGGCCGAGCCGCTGAGGTCGTTGAAGCCGACGATGGCGAGATCTTCGGGCACGCGCACGCCCCGCTCCCGGCATTGGAAGAGCGCCCCATGGGCTAAATCATCGTTACAGAAAAAAATCGCGTCACAGTCCGGTGCTTGCGCCAGCATTTGATCGAGAAGAACCGCGCCTAAGCCGATAGAGGAGGGCGTCGGCACACGGATTTCGCGGCGCGGGTCGTAGCAGCCCGCGTCCCGCAGCGCCTGCCGGTAGCCTTCGCCCCGGTTGAGCGTGCGCGGATCGAGTTGCACGGCGACGAAGCCAATGCGCCGATAGCCTTTTTCCAGCAGATGGCGGGTGAGCGTCGCCCCGGCCTCTTGCTGGGAAAAGCCGACAGTGTAGCTATCGGTATCCTTGCCCATATCCATGAGGTGAACGATCGGCTGGTTATAGCCGCGCAGAAGCTCCCAGGTGCCAGCGGAATGATCGAGCCCGGTGATGAGCAGACCGTCGGGCGTGAAACCGAGATAAGCGCGCAACAGCCGCTCTTCTTCCTCCGGGGCGTAGCGCGTCGTGCCGATGAGGATTTGATAACCGTGGGGGTTCAAAATATCTTCGATCCCGCCAATCATATCGACGAACAGCATATTCGTAAGCGATGGGATAAGGACGGCGATATTCATCGAGCGCGCTGAGGCCAAGGCGCTGGCGGCATGATTGGGCACATAGCCCAGGGTTTGCGCGGCCTCCAGAATCTGATCGCGTAAAGCCGGGGCTACCTTTTGCGGGCTTCGCAACGCGCGCGAAACGGTAATAGCGCTCACGCCGACGTGACGGGCCACATCGTCCAGCGTGATGCGATTGGTGCGCGAGGCGCGGCGTTTACGCGGCTTTTCCATCTAAATCCCTCCGCTCCCACGATTATTTTTTTCCGGCATCCGGCGCTTTACAAAGACAATTGATAGCGCTAACATCGGCTCAAGAACAGAAAAACCTGCTCTAAATCGCTGAGCATGGTGACGTGACTTTGGCCCGTGCAGGCTAAGGCTAGGGAGGTGCGCCATGGTGGCGAATGTTAGCGGAAACATACGGACTTCCGCCACAAATGTTAGCGCAAACATAAGCGTGCCTGTGCCCCCAATCGTCGTGATGGGGGTTTCCGGCTGCGGTAAGAGCCGCGTCGGCCGGGATTTAGCGGCGCGGTTAGGCGTGGCGTTTTTGGAAGGCGACGCGCTCCATCCGCCCGAGAATGTGGCGCGCATGGCCGAAGGTATCCCCCTCACCGATGCCGACCGGCAAGGCTGGCTTGCGGCGATTGCGCGGGCCTTGGCCGAGGCCGCTTGGCGCGGCGCAGGGATTGTCGTGTCCTGTTCGGCCTTGCGGCGGCCTTACCGGGATCTGTTGCGCGCAGCGGCCCCGGCAACGCGCTTTGTGCATCTGACCGGCCCGCGCGCGCTGCTGATCGAACGCATGGCGGCGCGCGAAGGCCATTTCATGCCGGTCTCCCTGCTCGATAGCCAGCTTGCAACCCTAGAGCCGCCGGGGGCAGAGGAGCAGCCGATTATCCAAAGCATCGATCAAAGCCCGGAAACCATCGTTGAGGGCACCATCGTGGCCTTGGGTATTTCTAAATAAAAAAATAAGGGAGGAAACAATGGTTCGGACTCTCGAACGTGTAACCGAGTGGATCATGGGGGCGATGCTTGCAATCATGGTGCTGCTCATTTTCGGCAATGTTGTGCTGCGGTATGCGTTTGGCACCGGTCTTGTTTGGGCTGAGGAAATCTCTCGGCTGCTGTTCGTATGGCTGGTTTTTCTGGGCGCGACTTTGGCGCTTAAAAATCACCAGCACCTCGGGCTTGAACTGCTGGTGTCGCGGCTCTCGCCACTGGGCCGCAAACTGTGTGCGATTATCAGCCACGGCTTGATGCTCTATGCCCTCTACCTGTTTTTCGAGGGGAGCTACGTTCAAACGGTGATTGGGCTCGATATTTATTCCACCGTCTTGCGCTTCCCCACGGCTTTATATGCGGCTGCGGGCCTGCTTCCGGCGCTGGTTATGGGCGGGATCGTGCTGCTGAACCTCGTGCGGATTCTCACGAACCATCCGGCGGCAATGGTCCCCGGCGCACCCAACCACGCCGCTTTCGGCAACGATCTGTAGGGGCGCGGCGCGATGACCCTCTTCGTTTTCCTGGCCGCGCTAACCGGCCTGATGCTGCTTGGCATGCCTATCGCTTTCGCGTTGATGTTGAGCGGCGTCGGATTGATGATCCACCTCGATTTTTTTGACGCGCAGCTTTTGGCGCAAAACATGCTCTCCGGGGCCGATAATTTTCCACTCATGGCGGTGCCCTTCTTTATTCTAGCGGGCGAGTTGATGAACGCCGGGGGGATTTCCCAACGGATCATCACGCTGGCCGTGAGCTTGGTCGGGCATATTCGCGGCGGTTTAGGCTATGTTGCGATTGGGGCGGCAGTGCTTCTGGCTTCCCTCTCCGGCTCAGCCATTGCCGATACGGCGGCGCTCGCGACCCTGCTGATCCCGATGATGCGCGATAACGGGTATCCGGTGCCCCGGTCGGCGGGCCTGATTGCGTCGGGCGGCATCATCGCGCCGATTATTCCGCCGAGTATGCCGTTCATCATTTATGGGGTTACGACCAATACCTCGATCAGCGCCCTGTTCATGGCGGGGATTGTGCCGGGGTTGTTGATGGGCCTGGGCCTTGTCTTCACCTGGATGCTGATGGCGCGGAACATGGATGTTGTTCCGCAGCGGCGGCGGAGTGGGGCGGAACGGCGCGCGGCTCTGGTCGATGGTCTATGGGCCTTGGCCTTGCCGGTGCTGATCATCGGGGGCTTACGCGGCGGGATTTTCACGCCGACGGAAGCCGCGGTGGTGGCGGCGGTTTACTCGCTGTTCGTATCCTTGTTCATCTATCGGCAGGTTAAGGTGAGCGAGTTGATGCCGCTGTTCGTGAACGCGGCGCGGACGACGTCCGTCGTTATGTTCTTGGTCGCGGCGGCGATGGTCTCTTCTTACATGATCACCTTGGCCGATTTGCCGGACCAAGTGATCGAGTTGCTCACCCCCATTCTCGATAACCGCATTCTGCTGATGCTGGGGATCGTCGTGCTGCTACTGGCCGCCGGGATTGTGTTGGATCTGACGCCAACGATCCTGATCCTCGGGCCGGTGCTGGCACCGCTCGCGGCCAAAGCGGGCATCGATCCGGTCTATTTCGGGGTGATTTTTATCATGACCGGCTGCATCGGGCTGCTCACACCGCCGATTTGCACGGTCCTGAACGTTGTTTGCGGGGTTGCGAAGATTTCGATGGAAAGCGCCACCAAAGGCGTCTGGCCGTTCCTTCTGACCTACTCCGTCTTGCTGTTGCTGCTCGTCGTGATGCCGGAAATCGTCACGGTGCCAGCAAAATTCTTCCACTAACCAAAAAATCCAAGGGAGTGAAACAAGATGCGTCAATTTCTTCTGAGCACGGTTGCTATCGCGGTGGTTACGCTGGTCGGGGCTTTGCCCGCGCAAGCGCAAGACGTTAAAAGCCGCCTCATCCGTTTCGGCTACGGCCTGTCGGAAAACAGCAATCAGGGGCGCGCGGCTAAATTCTTTGCGCAGGAGCTTGATAAGCAATCGGGCGGAAAACTGCGCCTCAAAGGCTTCGGCGATGCCACCTTGGGCAGCGACGTGCAGATGCAGAATGCGCTGATCGGCGGCGCGCAAGAAATGATGGTCGGCTCGACCGCCACCCTTGTCGGCATCGTCAAAGATTTCGGCGTTTACGATCTGCCGTTCCTCTTCGCCAACGAAAAGGAAGCTGACGCCGTGCTCGATGGGCCATTCGGTGAAAAACTGATGGCAAGGCTGCAAGAAAAAGGCCTCGTCGGCTTGGTCTATTGGGAAAACGGCTTCCGTAATCTCACCAACAGCAAGCGCCCGGTCACGAAGTACGAGGATCTGTCGGGGATCAAGCTGCGCGTGATGCAGAACCCCATCTATATCGACATGTTTAACCAGTTTGGCGCGAATGCGGTGCCGATGGCGTTTTCTGAACTGTTTACGGCGCTGGAAACCGGCACGGTCGATGGTCAGGAAAACCCGGTCACGACGATCCAATCGAGCAAGTTCTACGAAGTGCAGAAGTTCCTTACCATCTCGCGCCACGTCTATAGCCCTTGGATCGTGCTGGCTAGCAAGCGGTGGCACGATGGGCTCTCGGCGGATGAAAAGAAGATGCTGCAAAGCGCCGCCGAAGCCTCGCGGGCGTTTGAGCGTAGCGATAGCCGCAAAGCCTCAATCGAGAGCATGACCGAGCTTAAAGCCAAGGGGATGCAAATCAACGAGTTGCCCGCCGCCGAACTCCAGCGGATGCGCGACAAGGTGAAGCCCGCCTACGATAAATTCGCCGCCGATGGCGGGGCTCAGGTTCTCGCCGATCTGCAAGCGGCGCTCGCCAAGGTTCGTTAAGCCTTATGATATGAGCCGACGCGCGGGATGGGGGGGCTGCCCCGCGCGTTCGGTTTTTTGAGACTCAGAATTGATATAATTATTTTCATATTGAATTAATTTATGAAATATATTTTCTCTTGAGAAGGCGGCGCGCGGTGCGTCTCTTGCTTCCGATAAAGGCCCTCAGCCCATGCCGATGACAGCCGAATCCCAGGGCGTATCGCAGCGATTGGCGGCGTGGGTTGTCACTGCGCCGCGTACTTGGACCGCGCAAGGGGCCGCGATGGCACGCCTCGCTGTGCAGGATTCGCTCATCTGCGCGATCAGTGGCGCGGGGGATTTGAAGCCGATTTTGGACGCGCTCGATCCTGTGCCGGTGGGGTGCCCGGTGCCAGGACGGCGCGATTTGCGGGTACTTCCCGATGCGGCGGCGCTGGCGTGGGGAACA